>DFBW01000232.1:0-2877 GCA_002366775.1 Roseovarius sp. UBA3070
GTGCCCGCCATGGAATATGTGTTTAACGAAGAAAGCACAGCCCTGCCTGATTTGGGCGGCATTCAGGCCAGCCTTGGCAAGCGTACGCGCCACCGCCGTGCGTTGATGCGAATGCTGTTTGATTATTATGAAACCGACCGGCTGATCGTATGTATTGATCCCGACAGCCTCGATTTGTTGCGCGATTTCTGCGGTGACAGATCGGTGACCAAGCTTTTGGAAGTGCACTGCGACTTCACCGATGAATACCTTATCGGCCATGCCATGCGTGTGGGTCTTGCTGGTGAACAAACGCCCCCCGATACGCTGGAACGGCTGTTGCCAACTATCCGCGGCGATATGAACTTTGAAAGTGATAAGATCCGCGATGAGGAGTTTGAAAACCACATTATCTTGCGGGAAAGCGATAACCGCGAGCACCAAAGCAATTTGTTGGCCCGATTCCTTGATATCGCCCCCGACAAAGCGCATGAAATCACAGAAACTGAACATCTGTTTGCAGATTAACCGAGGATAACAATGCCCCAACCCTATGACGATCAAAACATCTTTGCCAAAATCCTGCGTGGTGAAATCCCCAATGACACGGTGCTGGAAACCGACCACACGCTGGCGTTTCGTGACATTCAGCCCCAAGCACCGGTGCATGTTTTGGTGGTCCCCAAAGGCGCCTATGTGGACCACGCCGATTTCTGTGCCAACGCCAGTGACGCCGAAGTGTTGGATTTCACCCGCGCCTCGGCCGAGGTATGCCGCCTGACAGGTGTCATCGGTGACGGGTTCCGTACAATTACCAATTCCGGCGATCATGGTGTGCAAGAGGTGCCACACTATCATCAGCACATTCTGGGTGGCCGGGCACTGGGATGGATGCTGGCGAAAGAGTAACAGACGCCTTGCTCTGGGCCTGCGGTCTGCGTGATCCCTTGGCCAAAGCACAAGGGGCCTTCTTTGCAAGCCTGATCGCTATACGCTCAACGATGTGACGCAGCAACGAAGCGCCGTGCATGCCAAACTGCTGGACGCCTAACGCCCGGCCCTACCGGCTGCGGGTCAGAGACAAGAACACATCCTGTAAATCGGCCTGTTCAGTGCGCACGTCCCGAATGCGAATACCCGCCTGGCGCACGCATTCCAACACCGCCTCGGCTGGTGTTGCGCGGGCGTGATAACTGAGCGCGAGCGAACCATCACCGCGCAGTTCCACCTCAATCCCATCCGATTGTGGCAAGGTTGTCACCTGTGCCTCGGGCTGAATGATCATCGTTTTCGCGTCTATCCGGTTCAGCAAATTAGCCGTGCTGTCACGCGCCACCAGATCGCCCTGATTGATAATGGCAATTTCGTCGCACATCTCTTCGGCTTCTTCCAGATAATGCGTGGTCAGGATGATGGTCATGCCCTGCTGGTTCAGTTTGCGCACGTTGTCCCACAGCATCTGGCGCAATTCGATGTCAACGCCTGCTGTCGGTTCATCCAGAACCAGAATATGCGGCGTATGCACCAAGGCCTTGGCCAGCAACAACCGCCGCCGCATCCCGCCCGACAGGGTGCGGGCATAGGCCTCGGCCTTATCCTCCAACCCCACCAGCGCCAATATTTCATCACTGCGCCGATCCGCCTTTTTCACCCCATACAGCCCCGCCTGAACCTCCAACGCGGCGCGCGGGGTAAAGAAGGGATCAAGGTTCAATTCCTGGGGCATCACCCCAATCGAGGCGCGGCTTTGGCGTGGGTTCACATCCTGATCAAACCCCCAGATCGTCACCTGCCCCGAGGTTTTTAGCACCAGCCCGGCCAGAATGTTGATCAACGTGGATTTGCCCGCTCCATTGGGGCCAAGCAGGCCAAAGACAGACCCTTTGGGAATATCCAGATCAATCCCGTTCAGCGCGGTCTTCTCAGGTGAACGCGGCCCACCACGATAGGTTTTGTGCAGGCCTCGGATTTCGATGGCGTTGTGGCTCATGGTGCTCTTGCCCCTGACAGTCGGATCGCTCATAGTTGCAGCTAGCTTATAGATTGCCAAAAGGAAACGCCCCGATGACCACAGCGGCCCCAGAAATCAAGATCGTTGACAGTTACCGCGTGTCTTGTGACGGCGGCGAAGGCGCATTGGGCCATCCCCGCGTCTGGCTTCAAATCCCAAACGAACTCGGTTGGGTTGAATGCCCCTATTGCGATTGCAAACTGGTGCATAAGGATTTTGAAGGTAAAGTCTGAAGCCGGGCCATTGCCAGCCCCCGGGTTGGCGTCCGACCGATCTTCTAGTGCTCTTTATCCCTGCTCCCCCGTACTCAGAATGAGCAACTCGCTGACATCAACAAATCGCCAGCCCAAGGAGGGGGGCTGACGATGGCCCGGCGGCCTGCGGCCTTGATTCCGGGCTGGGACGAGTAGACTACCGATGTTCTTTTGCCATCTCGAATTGGCCGATCACCACCACCCGTACGATCCTACTGGCACCCTCTGTCACCTCATGGCATTACTAACTCCACACGTCTGGCTTGGGGAGAGCATCATGACATTCGGCAAAGGCCACCACCTTCACCTGATTGACGGCTCGGCCTTCATCTTTCGTGCCTATCACGCTCTGCCTCCGCTGACGCGCAAATCCGATGGCCTGCCCATTGGCGCGGTCTCGGGCTTTTGCAACATGCTGCAACGCTATATTTCAGGCAACACCGGCGCGGATGCCCCCACCCATGTGGCGGTGATCTTTGATAAAGGTTCCCATACGTTCCGCAACGATATGTACCCCGAATACAAAGCCAACCGCGAGGCGATGCCCGAAGACCTGCGCCCGCAAATGCCTCTGACCCGCACCGCCACGCAAGCCTTCAACATCGCCTGCAAGGAAATGGAAGGGTTTGAGGC
>DFBW01000232.1:2937-3968 GCA_002366775.1 Roseovarius sp. UBA3070
GGCGGCGTTGAAATGTTTGATGCCATGAAGAATCGCCAGATTGATGTGGACGGCGTTCACGAGAAATTCGGCGTCGGGCCTGAACGTGTGGTCGATGTGCAGGCCCTGGCCGGCGACAGTGCTGATAACATCCCCGGCGCGCCTGGTATCGGTATCAAAACAGCCGCCCTTCTGATCAACGAATTTGGTGATCTTGAAACCCTGCTGGACCGGGCCGGGGAAATCCCCCAACCCAAACGCCGCCAGACCCTTTTGGACAACCGCGCGCAGATCGAACTTTCCAAACGCCTTGTGCAGCTGGATTGCGCTACACCTCTGGAATTCACCCTCGATGACCTCGAAGTGCGTGATCCTGATCCGGAAACCTTGCTGACCTTCCTCGCTGAAATGGAGTTCCGCACCCTCTCCAAGCGCATCGCCGATACGCTTGGGGTCGAGGCGATCGCCATCCCCGAGCCGACCACGTCCGAGGCCGGAGAGGACGCCACCCCCGAGTGGCCCCCAATCAACCCGGATGCCTACGAAAAAGTCACTGACATGGCCGCCCTTCAGGTCTGGATTGACCGGATCATCGCCCGTGGCTATGTGGCCGTGGACACAGAAACCACCTCGCTCAATGATATGCAGGCCAATCTGGTGGGCGTCTGCCTGTCGGTTGATCCGGGGCAGGCCTGTTACATCCCGCTGACCCATAAAGACGGCAGCGCCGATGATCTCTTCGGCTCCTCCGCCCTGCTCGACGGCCAGCTGCCGCTGGACGATGTGCTGGCCGCGCTGAAACCCATATTCCAAGACGACGCCATTCTCAAAATCGGCCAGAACATGAAATACGACGCCAAGGTGCTGGCCCGTTACGGCCTGACCATTGCGCCTTTTGATGATACAATGCTGCTGTCCTATGCTCTCAATTCGGGCATCCATAACCACGGCATGGACACTCTGTCAGATCGCTATCTGAACCACACACCGATCCCGATCAAAACCCTTTTGGGCACAGGTAAATCCGCCATAACATTTGACCGCGTGCCGAT
>DFBW01000232.1:4122-4838 GCA_002366775.1 Roseovarius sp. UBA3070
GGCTCGCCTGCGCAACTGGGCGATATCCTGTTTGAGGAAATGGGCCTTGAGGGCGGTAAACGTGGTAAGAATGGCAAATATGCCACCGGGGCTGACGTGCTCGAAGATCTCGCCACCGAACACGAACTGCCCGCCCGCGTGCTGGATTGGCGGCAGCTGAGCAAACTCAAATCCACCTACACTGACGCATTGCAAGATCACATCGACCCGGACACGCACCGCGTGCACACCTCCTATGTGCAAACCGGCGCCACCACGGGCCGACTGGCCTCTAGCGATCCGAACCTGCAAAACATCCCCGTGCGCACCGAAGAAGGCCGCCGCATCCGCGAGGCTTTCATCGCTGAGCCGGGCAATACGCTGGTCAGCCTCGATTATTCCCAGATTGAGCTGCGCATCCTTGCCCATGTCGCCAATATTCCGGCATTGAAACAGGCCTTCAAGGAAGGTCAGGATATTCACGCCATGACCGCCTCCGAGATGTTCGACGTGAAGATGGAGGATATGACGCCGGACATTCGCCGTCGCGCCAAGGCGATCAATTTCGGAGTGATTTACGGCATTTCCGGCTTTGGCCTCGCCCGTAATCTGCGCATTCCGCGCGCCGAGGCACAGGCCTTTATCGACCGCTATTTTGAGCGCTTCCCCGGAATCCGCACCTATATGGATGATACGGTCGCCTTCGCCAAAGAGCACGGCTTTGTCCAAACCCTCTT
>DFBW01000003.1 GCA_002366775.1 Roseovarius sp. UBA3070
GCGGCTAGGGCGGCATGATGAACGTGAACTACAAATCATTTTCTTGCTCCAGAACATATAGGCCAAAGGGGCGAGGCCCACAGGCCAGTAGGCGATGAATGAGACAACCATGGCCGCGATCCAGGCGCCTTTGCCTTTGTCGTCAAGCCAGGCCTCGGAACGGGCAAACCATCCTGTAGGGGAAAGATGCGGGGCGGTTTGGGCGTGGGTGCTCATGAGCGGGGGTCCTTTCGGGGTATGGTTAGGTTAATGTGAATGCCTTTCACATACCCTAGATTGGGATGCGGGGTGGATCGCGCAAGTGGCAATGTAAAACATTTTTACATTATTCTTATTCAGCTAGTAAAATTAGCTAGTTGAGCGCCAGATAATTGCATAATTGTTTTGGGGTCAGAGGCAAAAACGTGGCGCGGCGTGCCGGCCGCGGCCCAAATCTGATCGAAATCTAACAGGCGCGGGTCAAAAAAGGCGCGTGGCGCACTCAGGTGGCCAATGGGTGACACCCCGCCGATGGCAAACCCGGTCTGTGCCCGGATCAGCGCGGCATCTGCTTTGCCCAATGCCTCGCCAACCAATGCGCTGGCCTTGGCCGTGTCTACCTGTTGGCCACCCGCGGTAATAAACAGCACTGCATTACCACTGCTTTGCCCCTGAAAGATAATCGACTTGGCAATCTGATCCAATTCACACCCCACCAGATCCGCGGCCATCTGCGCGGTGGTGGCAGGGCCAACTTCAAGCGGGGTGCTGTTAACACCGGCTTCGACGAGTGCGCGGATCACGCGTTTCAGGCTTTTGGACATATNNATGATACAAGATGATCCACACACAACCGCCTTGTTGACCCAGATTCTGACACTGGAAGAACATGTGTGGGAGGCGCTTTGGCGCGGTGATGCCAAGGCCGACGCCGCGCTGTTGCACCCGGAGTTTCTGGGGGTCTATCCCAGTGGATTTGCCGGGCGCCAAGCCCATGCGGCCCAACTGATGAATGGCCCCAGTATCGAAGCCTTTCGTCTGAGCGATGCGCGCATACTGCCGGTGGGCCCTGAGCATGTCATGCTCAGCTACCGGGCTGACTATCGCCGCGCGGGGCAGGCGGTGGATGAGGCGATGTATGTCAGCTCTTTGTGGCAACGCGACGGGGAAAGCTGGCGCAACCTTTTTAGCCAGGACACGCCGATCAGCGAACGGGCCGTGCCTTGATCATCTGATTGACGCGCGCGCCCTTACGCCGCATCTTGCGCCTATGAAATTTGCCCCCCGGATCACCCGATTGCCGCGCGCCTATGACCCCTTGCATGGCGCTGAGGCGCTGGCGTTGATGCCCGAGTTGAGCGGCAGCCTCGCCGATCTGGTGGCAGGTGCGGCCGGGTGCAGCCCTTACCTCAAACAACTGATGGACAATGAACACGCCTGGCTGGTGCCCGCGTTTGATAATCCCGAGGCTGGGATATCTGCCGAATTTGACCGCCTGCGCGACGTGAAGCCTGATGATCTGGCGGATGAATTGCGCCGGGCCAAGCGGCGTGTTGCCTTGCTGGCAGGGCTGGCTGATCTGGCGGGTGTCTGGCCATTGGCACAAGTGACCAAGACACTGACCGATCTTGCTGATCTGGCCTGTAGTTTAGCCCTGCGCGCCACTGTGGGCACGGAAATACGGCGCGGTAAACTGCCCGGCATGCGCGAAGATGATATCGAAACCGCCGGCGGCATGGTCATCCTTGCTATGGGCAAGATGGGCGCGGGTGAGCTGAACTACAGCTCGGATATTGATTTGATTTGCCTGTTTGATGAAACCCGGTTTGACCCGGATGAATATCACGACGCCCGCGCCAGTTTTATCCGTGCCACGCGGCGCATGTCGGCCATGCTGAATGATCGAACCGCCGAGGGCTATGTGTTTCGCACCGATTTACGATTGCGCCCTGACCCGCAGGTGACGCCGGTGTGCATGGCGATGGCAGGGGCCGAAGCCTATTACGAAAGCCTGGGGCGCACATGGGAACGTGCCGCCTATATCAAGGCCCGCCCCTGTGCCGGTGATTTGCAGGCGGGTCAGCGGTTTCTGGATGATCTCAAACCGTTTGTCTGGCGCAAACATCTGGATTTTGCCGCCATCGAAGATGCCCACAACATGCGCCTTCGCATCCGCGAACATAAGGGGCTAGGCGGCGCGCTGACCTTGCCTGGCCACAATATGAAACTGGGCCGGGGGGGCATCCGCGAGATCGAGTTTTTCACCCAGACACGCCAGATCATTGCCGGTGGCCGTGACCCTGATTTGCGGGTGCGCGGCACAGTAGAGGGGCTGGCCGTGCTGGCGCGCAAAGGCTGGGTGCCCACGGAGGTCGCCGAAAACCTGACATCGCATTACCAATTCCACCGCGAGGTGGAACACCGCCTGCAAATGCTGCGCGATGCGCAGACCCATGAATTGCCCGGATCGGAGGAAGAATTTGAGCGCCTCGCGGCCTTTATGGGCCGTGATCTTGCCGAACTTGAAGCGGAATTGCTGGAGCGTCTGACCGAGGTGCATTACCTGATTGAGCAGTTCTTCTCACCCGAGGATGGGGACACATCCGAGGCGGATCCTGCTGTCACCGCCCAACTTGACAGCGAGGTCATCGCCCGGTGGCCGAGTTACGCGGCGCTGCGGTCGGACCGTAGCGGCGAGATTTTCCGCCGGTTGCGCCCAGACATCCTGTCACGCCTGGCAAACACCGCCCATCCCAACGAAGCGCTTTTGGCCTTTGACGGATTTCTGGCCGGATTGCCCGCCGGGGTGCAGGTGTTCTCCATGTTTGAGGCCAACCCGCATCTGATTGATCTGATGGTGGATATCGCGGGCACCGCGCCAGAGTTGGCAAGCTATCTGTCGCGTCATGCTGGGGTTTTTGACGCGGTGATTGCAGGCGCGTTCTTTGCCGATTGGCCCGGACAAAAGGCATTGCAGAGCGATCTGAGCGCGGCCCTCAGTGCCGAGGATGATTATGAGCAAAAGCTGATCACCGCGCGGCGCTGGCGCAATGAATGGCATTTCCGAATTGGTGTGCATCATTTGCGTGGTTTGATATCGGCCGTTGATGCGGGGCATCAATACGCTGATCTGGCAGGCGCTGTTCTGGGCGCGCTTTGGCCCGAGGTGGTGGCGCAGTTTTGCGCCAAGCACGGTGATCCACCGGGGCGCGGCGCTGTTGTTTTAGGTATGGGATCACTTGGCGCAAACCGGCTGAATGCCCGCTCTGACCTTGATCTGATCGTCATCTATGACGCACAGGGTTCTGAAGGGTCAGAGGGGCGCAAACCTCTGGCCACACGGGCCTACTTTGCCCGCCTTACCCAGGCAATGATCACGGCCTTGACCGCACAGATGGCCGATGGGCGGCTATATGAAGTGGACATGAGACTGCGCCCCTCTGGCAATCAGGGGCCGGTGGCAACCAGTTGGCAGTCTTTTCGCAACTACCAGGAGGGCGAAGCCTGGGTCTGGGAACATCTGGCCCTGACCCGTGCCCGCACCGTGGCTGGTGATGCGAGTCTTGCAGCTGATATCGAAGCGTTTCGAACGGGCCTTTTGCGCCAACCTCATGATGCTGCCGCCATTCTGGCCGATGTGAAAGACATGCGCGCGCGATTGAATGCGGCCAAACCCTCCGAAGGCCCGCTGGATGCCCGACGTGGCCCCGGTCATTTGCAGGAAATTGAACTGCTGGCTCAATCAGGGTGCCTGATGTCGGGGGCCACGTCGCAGGATGTGCTGGCCGGATTGGACGCCGCTTGCCAGATGGGGTGGCTGTCATCTGCCCAAAAGGAAACATTGGTGCGTGCCTATGACTTGTGTTGGAAAACCTTGCAATGTTCGCGGCTTTTGGGCGCGCGCCCGCTTGATGCGTCGCAACTGGGCGGTGGTGGGGCGGCTTTCCTCTTGCGGGAAACCGAATTTGACAGCATCACTGATCTGCAAACCGGGCTGGCACAGGCCACAGCAGAGGCCGCGATCGTGATTGCCTCTGCCCTGTCCACCCCGCCAAAGGAGGCCTGAGATGGAACGTGAGCCGATTGACCCCAAGGGGCTGATACAAGAGGCCTATCGCATTGAGGGCATAGATGCCGGTGAATGCCGGTCGATCTTTCTGGATTGGGCGATGTCCTTGCCGGAGACCCAAAAAACCCAAGCCGCCCTTGAGCAACTGCTGGCGCGCTATGCGCCGGGCAATTCCGATCACCCAATGACCATAGTTATGCAAGAGGGTCAGGCGGTTGCATACACACCAAAACGCCGTGGTGGATGGCGTTCGCGCGCTCGGGATTAGATAAAAAGCATAAATAACAAAGGCATAAGGGGTTAATTCTCTCTGTTTCCATTGCGGAAACGCCTTTTTCCTACCCGTAAACAATCACGGTAATGATCCGGAATTGCCTAAATTGCGCCTAAATTCAGGGTCAAATTGTCTTCAAGTCATTTGGGTGAATCCCAGGAGGAAGACATGAAAACATTACGTCTCATTGCCGCACTTGCCACAGCCGTATCGCTGTCTGCCTGTGCCTCGGTTGAAACTGTGACCCGCTCGGCTCCTGAGCCGACGCAAGCCACACAGCCCACATCCGCCGCCCTTAACATTTCGGCAGTTCGCATTTCGGTGCCCTATGCGCTGAAGGTTTCTGAGGCCAATTCATATTACCCCGGTGGTGATATCGTTTGGCGCGAAGATCCGCTGGGCGATCGTCACCAGCAGGTCAAATCCATCTTTGAGCAAGGCATTCAGAAAGCCGCGCCCAATGTGCAAGGGTCGGTTCCGGTGATGCTGGACATCGAAGTGACACGCTTTCATGCATTGACCGAAAAAGCCCGCTACACCACCGGTGGTGTGCACGCGGTGCAATTCAAGATGCGCCTGTTGAACCCTGAAACCGGCGAGGCCTATACCGAAGCCCGCGAAATCAAGGCCGACTTCAAAGCCTTTGGCGGCGCGCGTGCCATCAATGCCGAACGCAACGGGATCACCCAGAAGCTACGCATCACAGACCGTATCGCCGAAGTGGTGGCCCAGGAGTTGGCCAACCCCGGATCGTTCAAGGCCGCGAGCAATGGATTTTATGGTGCTTTGAACCAAATCTGATCTTTCAAGGCACTCACAAACCGCTTAAGGGGACAGCATGACGCTGTCCCCTTATTCCGTTCTTCGCCTTAAACCCAAGATCAATTCCCGTGGCATCCGCCATGGGTTTCCTTGGGTTTATGATAATGAGGTGGTCACCGACCGCCGCACCAAATCGCTGGAACTCGGTTCCATTGCCATCCTTGAGGATAGCGAGCGTGTGCCTTTGGCTGTGGTGGCCATCAATCCGGCCTCGCGCATTTTCGCCCGCGTGCTGGAACGTGATCCAACTGTCCAGATTGATCAGGCCTGGATCACTGCCCAATTGAAGCGGGCTCTGGCCATGCGCGAGCGGCTTTATGATCAACCCTATTATCGCCTTGTGCATGCCGAAGCTGACCGTCTGCCGGGGGTGGTGATTGACCGCTTTGGCGATACATGCGTGATCCAACCCAATGCGGCCTGGGCCGAACGCCTGTTGCCACAGCTGACAGCTGCCTTGATCGAGGTCACAGGGGTCACAACTGTTCTGAAAAGCGCCTCAGGGCGCGCGCGTGGCCTGGAAGGTTTGGATGATGTCAGCACGGTTCTGGCAGGGCAGGCCCCGGATGCGGCAGTGCCCGTGCCAATGAATGGTGCCACCTATATGGCCGATCTGACC
>DFBW01000233.1:0-177 GCA_002366775.1 Roseovarius sp. UBA3070
GCTGATACCTATCGAAGATAACCGCTGGATCGGAGAAGATAGAAGATTGGTCAATCGCGCCAATTCGCTCTGGTTTTCAAGGATCACAGAATCGGGGCTATCCATGATCACCTCCATCGCACCAACGCTGGCGCTGAGTTGATCATAGGCTGCGCGGGCTTTGGGATGCGCCATGAG
>DFBW01000233.1:348-4762 GCA_002366775.1 Roseovarius sp. UBA3070
GCGGCATAATCACCAAGTTTCAAGAACACCTGTGTTGCCAAAAATACAATCACCAGCAGGCAAACCGCGACAACCCCGCTGAAAAAAGTCAGCTGTGCACGGCGGCGGGTCAAACGGCGGGTAAAAGAGGCAAGGCCCATGGCACGACAGCAATCTCTGGCAGAAGACAAAAAAGGCGGGTGCAAAGTGTCTAACTGGAAAAGCTATATCGGTCCAGTCTGAGCATTTGAGTGGCGCCCCCTGGTTTGCAGGTTTATAATTGTGAAGCAAGCCCGAACCACTCAGTAGGCGTATAGTTCATTTTAAGAGATATAGAATGGGAAAACCCCATGCAAAAATTGTTATTGGCAGACGATCATGATCTGGTCCGTGAGACACTGGCGGACTATCTGCGCGCGCAAGGCGGCTTTGCTGTCATTTGCGCCTCAGGATTTGACGAAGCCTGCGACCTGTACCAAAATACACAGCCTTACGACCTGATATTGCTGGATTATTCCATGCCGGGGATGGACGCGCTTAGCGGTCTGAGGCGCATGCGAGAGCTCGCGGATTGCCCGGTGGCCATGCTTTCGGGCACGGCCCCGCCAGGAATCGCTCGTCGTGCCCTCAAAGAAGGTGCAGCAGGGTTTTTGCCCAAAACACTGGCCCCTTTGGATCTGGTGAGTGCGGTGCGTGACATGCTGGCGGGCGAGGTCTTTTTGCCGGTGGACTTCCTGACCAACCCGGATCAAGCCCAGCCAGAGGTCAGCCTGACCCCCCGCGAAACGGATGTTTTGCGTGGTATTTCAGAAGGCAAATCCAACAAGGAAATTGCCCGCGTACTGAACATCCAAGAGGTCACGGTCAAGCTGCATCTCAAAACACTCTCGCGCAAATTGGGGGCACGAAACCGCACTCATGCTGCGATGCTCGCCCGCGATTTGGGATTGTGTTAGTTTGATAGTCGGCGCACCGCTCCATTGAGCGTTTGACTTTCGCTCCGCGCCCCCTGACACATGCTCAGGGATGACTGATAAACGCACATATGCCATCGAAGATATTTTGGGCGCACTGCTGTTGATTGCGGCGCTTTTTGGCCTTGGCCTGTTCAACTTCAAATCCGATGAACCGCTGGTGGAGGCCGGGTTAAGATCACAGGCCAATGCCATCGTGGCCGACAGTGTGCATGGGCTTGAGGTGAAGGTTGATGGACGCAGGATTTACCTTTCCGGGCTGGCTGATACACCCCAGGAACGCCGTGAGGTTTTGAACGCCCTCAAGGCGATGGATGGGCGTGGCAAGATCGTGAGCGATGTCACAGTGCTGGCGCCAGCCGATCCCTTTACATTCAGCGCGCGATACACGCCTGACACCGCGTTGGAATTTGCCGGAGCCGTGCCCACCGAGGCTCTGCGAACAGCCCTTGGGCTAGACTACGGAGAAGGGGTATCGGCGCTGGTTTTGGCCTCAGGCATGCCGGATGCGGATTGGCCCGATGTCATCCAGGGCGCATTGCGTGCCCTCACCCAACTTTCGGATGGGCGTTTGGATGTCGAGGCGACATCCCTTGAACTTTCGGGGACGGCCCTGACCCCAGAAGTGGTTGAACGTATAGAATTGCTTATGGCTGACGTGCCTGTTTCTTATACATTTGAAACTGATCTGCGGGTTTTGGATGATGGTAGCCCCTTGCGCCTGACGGCATCACGCAACGACGCGGTGTTCATCGCCTTAAGCGGCAAACTGCCCAGTGATCTGATCTCCAGATTGCCCGCAGGCGAGTTTGAACAATCGCCACTGGCGGTTCCGTTTGACGGCTGGCAGGCGGCCGTCTTGTCGGGCCTGGGCGCGCTTGAGACATTGCAAAATGGCCAACTGTCCATCACCGGAACAAGCCTGATCCTAACGGGTGAGGCATGGTCACAAGACGCCTTTGATCGTGCCAAAGCTATCCTGGCAGAACTGCCGGGTGCCATGTCGGTGTCGCGCCAGATCACACTGGCAGACAGCGGCGCGCCGTTTGGATTGCTAATGACGCTGGAGGGCGCAAAGGTGACGGCCACTGGCAAGGTGCCACGCAGTCTGGCGCCGGGCGTTTTGGCCGCACTTAGCAATGCACCTGTGCAGGCCAGCGGGCTAGAGGTGGCGAAAATCTCGCCCGGTGATGATTGGTGGCGCGCCGCCAGCCTCGGGGCACACGCGCTGCGCCATTTTGAAAATGCTGAACTGGCGTTTGACGGCACCATTCTAGGCCTTTCAGGTATCGTGCAGGACCCACCCCGATTGGCGCAGCTACGCCATCATCTCGAAGGTTTGCCAGCGACTGTGGGCCTCGCTCTGAACGTTGAGCTGATCGACGACGGCACCCCGTTACGCCTGAAAATCGCGTTTGACGGGCAGGCGGCACAGATCAGTGGGAAGTTGCCCGATGGTGCCCTGTTGGATCAACTGACAGCCCCGCTAGGCGCGCCAATTGCCTTGGGTAAACTGGTTCATACCCCCAAACCCGGCGCGGCGCAGTGGCCGCAGGCGGCTCTGGTTGCCGTCACGGCGTTGTCACGGTTTGAAAAAGGCGATCTGGACATGACCGACACGCATATCAACCTGCACGGCACAGTACGCAATCCCGCAGCCGAACACATGGTGCTCCAGACGCTGGGCATCCTGCCTGAGGCCTATAGATTTGAAACTGAATTCAGTTTTCAGGATGATGGCCGCCCATTTGCCCTGCGGCTTGACTTTGATGGCAGCCGCGGCGTGCTGAGCGGTAAGGTGCCGCGTGATCTGGGCCCGGCGTCACAGGCGGCTATTCTGGGTTTTCCCATTGAGGTGGCCACCCTTGAGATTGCCGAAATTCCGGCCGATGCGGATTGGTGGGCGGCAGCACGATCCGGCCTCAAGGCCCTGGCGGGGCTGAAACAGGGCGTTTTGACATTGGATGCCCATCAAATATCCCTGCAAGGTATCGCTGGCGACAAAACAATGGCGGATGCGGCCCAGACCCGGATGCAACCATTTCAAGAGATGTTCAAAATTGAGCTGGACATCAAGGTTGCGCAGTAAGCCCCGGCACAAATGAAAACCCCCTGCGCTTTGCGGCACAGGGGGCTAAGATTTACAAAATGTCCGGGATCAGGCGCGACGACGGCGCCGACCACCTGAGCGCCCACCACGGCCCCCACCTTCGCCATCGGCAGAGGGCAGTTTGTTGGTGCGGATCCAGGTGCTGCCATGTGGGTCATTGTTGGTCAGGAAGTTGGCGGCGCGAATGGCCTCCATTTCCTTGCCCGGGCGTGCCTTTGTCGACCCAAGGCCGAAAAGCTGGCAGAAGGTTTCGTCATCCATACCTTCGGGCAGAACCAGACCAGCGGCCTCAACGGCGGCTTTCTTGGCGGCAATCTCGGCCTGTTTCACCGGTAGGGCGATGGGGTTCATGATGGCTGACGTCATGCCAGCCCCCATGGCCATTGGCAGGAAGGCATTGTTGATGCCGTGACGGTTTGGCAGGCCAAACGAGATGTTGGACGCACCGCACGTGGTATTCACGCCCAATTCTTCGCGCAAACGGCGCACCAGGGTGAAAACCTGCAACCCGGCAGTGCCCATGGCGCCAATGGGCATCACCAGCGGGTCCACCACGATATCATGCGCCGGAATGCCGAAATCGGCCGCACGTTCCACGATCTTTTTGGCCACCTCAAAACGCACATCAGGATCTTCCGAAATGCCGGTGTCATCGTTGGAAATGGCCACAACTGGCACGTTGTATTTCTTAACCAGTGGCAGAACAAATTCCAGCCGGTCTTCTTCACCCGTGACCGAGTTCAGCAAGGGGCGGCCTTCGCAGGCTTGCAAACCTGCCTCTAGCGCGGCTGGAACGGAACTGTCGATGCACAAAGGCACATCCACCAGTTCCTGCACCATCTTAACCACTTTGGCCATCAATGGGGGCTCGGTTTCGTTGGGGTTGGGGTTCGAGTTATAAACCACCCCGGCGTTGATATCCAAAATACTGGCCCCGGCGGCGACTTGCGCCACTGCATCCGACTCAACAGTTGAGAAATCGCCGGCTTCCAGCTCGGCTGCCAATTTCTTGCGACCGGTGGGATTGATGCGCTCACCGATGACGCAGAACGGCTCGTCAAAGCCGAGAACGGCTGTCTTGGTTTTGCTTTCGACAACGGTGCGGGTCATAGATTTATCCTTGTTGGCTGGCGGGTACGCCCGAGGCGCCGCCATGTTCAATGGCCCATGTGGCATTGGTTTTGATCCCGCCCAGCGGGAAGAAATGCACATGGCTGATATTAAAGTCCGGGTTGGCGATTTTGTGAGCGGCCAGTTTGGCCAGCACATCGGGAGGCTCATATGGCAACAACAGCTTGGTCACATCCATCGCACGCTTTTGCAGCACTTTCAGTGAAGGGCCCAAACCGCA
>DFBW01000312.1:0-848 GCA_002366775.1 Roseovarius sp. UBA3070
CGGGGGCAAACAGGCCCGGCCCGACAATGGCCACAGCCTGGCCGTGACCCCCCCCAAGGGCGCGCTGATCGCCCATGTGGGCCACGGCAGCCGCAAGGACATCCGCAACGCAGTAGAGGCCGCAACAACAGCAGGGCCGGGTTGGGCCAAGGTGCCGGGGCATACCCGCGCGCAGATATTGTATTACATCGGTGAAAACCTATCAGCGCGTGCCGGCGAATTTGAAGCGCGACTGCGCCAGATGACCGGTAGTAATGCCAAAGCGGCCAAAGCCGAGGTAGAGGCATCTATCAACCGGTTTTTCACCTATGCTGCATGGGCCGACAAATACGATGGGCATGTGCATGATGTCCCCATTCGTGGTGTCGTCATGGCCATGAAAGAGCCCGTCGGCGTGATGGGTATCACCTGCCCCAATGCGGCGCCTTTGCTGGGGTTCGTGTCATTGATCGCCCCGGCCATCGCCATGGGTAACACGGTGGTGGCCGTGCCCTCGCAAGTGCACCCCCTAAGTGCCACAGACCTTTATCAGGTGCTGGACACGTCTGATTTGCCGGGCGGAGTTGTGAACATCGTGACCGGGCCGAAGGATGATCTGACAGCCACATTGGCCGATCATTATGGCGTGGATGCGCTGTGGTATCACGGCCCGGCCGCGGGATCAGCTGATGTGGAACGCCGCGCAGCGGCAAGCCTCAAGCGCACATGGGTCAACCATGGATTGGCCACTGATTGGTACAAAGCGGATCAAGCCGAGGGCGACATGTTTCTGCGCCACGCCACCGAGGTGAAAAACATCTGGGTGCCTTACGGCGAGTGATACCTATTGCGCATAGGCCGTTTGGAAG
>DFBW01000312.1:1005-16578 GCA_002366775.1 Roseovarius sp. UBA3070
GCCGTCCCAATCTGACAATGCGTCAGGCAGGCTGGTATCCGCGCGATGCCCAAGGGCGGCAACAACCGTATCCACCTGATCAAACATGATTGCTTCGCCACTCAACACATGCTGGAAATAGGCGCTATCACTATCCGCGCCGAACAGCCGCGCATGTGGGGTGATCTCAACCCCTAATCGATGCAGATCACCCAACGCTTTGTCGCGGGCATATTGCGGGATCATCTGACCTGCCAGCATGCCGTTCACCACCAGGCGTACATGGCAACCATCGCGCGCCAGCCGTTCGGCCAGGCCTAGCCCTACCCAATCACAGTGCCAGTCCGCAATCACCACGCGGCTGCCCACATTGGCAATGCCCTGCAATACGGCCCAGGGGTCCACGATATGCGCCTCATCGGTGCCTTCAATCATTGGCATATAGGGCGTGGCACCCGTGGCAAGGATCACCGCATCCGGATGAACCTTATCAACCACAGCGCGCGTGACGGCTGAGTTCAGGCGGATATCAACACCTGCCTGTTTCGCCTCGCGCGCAAGATTTGTTGTCACGCCGCCAAACTCGGCACGGCCGGGCAACATCTGCGCAAGGTTAACCTGACCACCAAGCGTGGCATGGGCCTCGTACAATGTCACCGTATGGCCACGGGCTGCGGCAACGGCTGCGGCTTTCAAACCGGCAGGGCCGCCACCAACCACCATGATATTGCGCTTAACTTTTGCCGGGGTCAGGGTGGCGAATTCCAACTCGCGACCCGTTTCGGGGTGTTGAATGCACGATATCGGATAGCCGTTCAGCATATGGCCAATGCAGGCCTGATTGCAGGCGACACACGCGCGGATATTATCCAGATCCCCGGCCTGTGCCTTGGTGGGCATCAGCGGATCGGCGATCATCGCGCGGGTCATTCCACACATATCAGCCTGACCAGAGGACAAAATCACATCAGCAATCTGAGGCTGGTTGATACGCCCGGCCACAAAGACAGGCAGTGATACCTGCGCCTTGATGGCGGCGGCAAGCGGGGCGGTATAGCCCACCTCAAAAGCCATCGGCGGCACAATATGGGTTGAGCCTTCGAGGCCCGACGAGGACCCGGCCGTGACGTTGAGATAATCAAGATGGCCAAGATCAGCGAGAGATTTAGCGATGTCGATCATCTGCGGCGCATCAATGCCGTCATGCTCTTTCTCATCCCCTGAAAGGCGAATGCCGACAATCATGTCCTCGCCCGCTGCGGCACGCACGGCGGCAAGGATGTCGGCCACAAACCGCAGGCGGTTTTCGTAAGTTCCGCCATAGGCATCTGTGCGGCGGTTCAACGTCGGGTTCAGAAATTGGCTGAGCAGATAGCCGTGTGAGGCGACCACTTCGATGCCATCCAGCCCCGCTTTGCGCAGGCGCGCGGCAGCACTGGCGAAACTGGCGATGATGTCGTGCACCATGGCCAGAGGCATTTCGCGCGGCATAACATGGAAGCGTTCGTTGGGCACAGGTGAAGGCGCATAAGCCACCGCATGCGTGCCATCAGCGGCCAGCGCCATTTCGCGGCCCGGATGTGTGAGTTGGGCAAACACCTTGCAGCCGTGTGGCTGGCAGGCCTCGGCGATACGCGCATAGCCGGGAATGCAGGCATCCTCATAGGCGCGGATGGCAGGACGCCCGCTGTCGCCCGAGGCATGCGCACGGGCGGCTTCGATGATGATAAGTGCTGCCCCACCACGAGCGCGCGCGCCGTGATAGGCAACCATACGATCTGTGGGCAGGCCGTTTTCCAGCATGACAGTCATATGTCCGGTGGAAAATATCCGGTTCTTGAACGTCTGACCACGAATTTGCAGGGGCGAAAGAAGGGTCGGCAGCTCCATCTTGATCCCTTTACTATTCTGTCTCGGCGGATTTGGATTTCAGGTGGTCCCGCAGGCGTTGCTTGTCAGCGTGGCGGGCATCACAAGCGGCGCAATCCAGTTTCAGGTCTGCCCCGGTTTCGGGCATTTGTTCGGGTGTACGCAGCAGGGTGTTACCAGCCCAGGCGCCCGCTGCCAAAAGGATCAGCCCCAAAGAGATGCGCCGCACTGTCATGCCGTCCCGGTTTCAAGGTAGTGCTGCATGGGTGCGGTGCTGTCGCGCGCACCTTTGGCTTCGCGCTCCAGAAATTCGATCGCGGCATGTTCATGATCGGTAAGGATCTTTAACAGGCGCAGGTCTTCGGGTGGGGCCATGGCCTCAAGTGCTTCGAATTCGTCGATATAACCGGGGAATTCCTTGCGCCATTTGGCCACAAAATGCACGAAATCTCCGGGGCTGTTGGCCGCTTGCTTTTGGCCCGCTGCCAGCAATTCTGCATGTGGTGCTGGCGTCAGGTTATATTTCTCCAACAATGGCTGCACAGCGGCGGCGGCATAGGTTTCCACCTCGGCCACCATCTGCATTTTGCGCCTTTCGTCCGGGTCTTTCAGCCGCGCGGCAATGGCATAAAAATACCCCTCGCCTTCGATCTCTTCCTCGTAATAGCGCAGCAATGTATCAAGGTATTTCTGGTTCGGCCTGCTCATGTCATCCCCCTATCCGTTCAGATGAGCGCCTTCAGGCGTTTGCCCCACATCAAGGCGGTCGTGTTTCAGCGGCTCATCCGGGTCGGGTGCGTTTTCCAGCTCGCGTGCGTAGCGGTGCCCGGCATAGGTGGCAGCCGCGATGATGGCGGGCGCTTCACAATCGCCAATGCGTCTGAGGCTGAACGGCAGGCGCGTGCCATCACCATCAACATGGGCCAGCAGATCATGAAACAGCTGATCATTGGGTGCGCGCTGAGTGACCATAACAACGGCGTCCACAGTTAGCGTTTTTTCGGCACCGCTGAATTCACACGCCAGCACGGCGGTTTCCCCGTCATATTGGCTGAGGCTGTGGGACAGCTCTATCCCGATCCCCAGTTCCATCAAATGACGGCGCACCTTCCAACGTTCCGAGGTTTTGCCGGCCCAATCCGAGACGACCTCGGCGGGGGTGCACAAAGTCACCTCATTTCCGTTGGCGCGGATCGCTTCGGCAATAACGCCGCCCATATAGTAGCTGTCTTCGTCGTAAACCATCACAGAGCCATCGGGCATAACGCCTGCCATGATATCATCGGGTGTCAGGATCACCGGGTCAGTGCCGGGGGCTTTGATGTCCAGATAGGCTTCGCCATCAAAGCGATCTTTGCGCCATGTGGCCCCTGTCGCAATGGCCACATGCTGCGCGCCGGTGGCCATCACATCATCCGCACTCAGGCGGCTTTCGCGGAACACCTCGACATTGGGCAACCCCAGCAATTGTTGTTCGCGGTAGTCGCGCACGCGGGCATATTCGCTCATGCCGGGCAAGGACGCCTCGGCTGTGACCCGCCCGCCCAGGGTGCGGCTGGCTTCGGCCAACATCACGCGGTAGCCGCGTTTGCCCAATGCGTGTGCCGCCTCCAACCCCGTGGGCCCGCCACCAACCACCAGAACTGTGTCGTCGCTGGTTGCTGGCTCAATTTGTTCGGGGTGCCAACCTTTGCGCCACTCCTCGCCCATGGTGGGGTTTTGGGTGCAGCGGATTGGCACACCGATGCTGTCACCGGAATAGCAAATGTTGCAGCCAATGCATTCGCGGATATCATCCGTTTGACCGCTTTCAATTTTTGATGGCAGGAACGGATCGGCAATCGAGGGTCGTGCCGCGCCGATGAAATCAGTGATCCCGCGTTTGACCTGGCTGACCATCGTATCCGGTGAGGTGAAGCGGCCCACTGTGACAACCGGCTTGGTGGTCAGGGATTTCACAAAATCCATGTAGGGTTCCAGAGCCGCCTCTTTGGTAAAGCGCGACACACCCATTTCCACGCCGTAGTTGGCAATGTTGATGTCCCACAGATCGGGCATTTCGGCCATCATCGCAAACATCTCACGGCGCTCACCATGGATGGGAACACCGTCTTTGCCGATTTCTTCGTCGATGGCAAAGCGCACAGCAACAGCACAGGTATCGCCCACAGCCTCTTTGGTTTCTTCGATCAACTCGCGCACCAGACGGGTGCGGTTTTGCAGTGATCCACCATATTCATCTGAGCGCGTATT
The DNA here is from genome assembly GCA_002366775.1 of Roseovarius sp. UBA3070. Classification (GTDB taxonomy): domain Bacteria; phylum Pseudomonadota; class Alphaproteobacteria; order Rhodobacterales; family Rhodobacteraceae; genus Roseovarius. The sequence continues at coordinate 5,107 of DFBW01000312.1, forward strand.
GATCCGCGGATGCAAAAAGTTCGACAGCAAATAGGTGTGCGTTGCATAGACATAAACCACATCGAACCCCGCCTTTTTCGCACGGATCGCAGCGTTGCGGTGCCAACGGCGCAGATTGCGGATGTCTTGTTTGTCCATCGCGCGGGTTTGATATGGGTGGCCTGCGGAATTGGGCATCGAGGACAGATCAAGCGCCACTTCGCGGGTGTAGGTATTGGAGCTGCGCGCGCCACCATACCACAGCTCGGCCCCGGCCAGGCTACCGTGTTCATGTACCTTATCGGTCATCAGCCGGTTGTTGCGGATGTCACTGTCATTCCACAGCGACGCCGACACATGCGGCAGATCATCCGAGCTGGGATGAATGGAATTGTATTCGGTACAGACAACACCCCAGCCGCCCTCGGCTTTGATCCCGCGCATTTCAGCCAAAGAGCGTGGACGCATCCAGCCCATGCCGGTGCAATGGGGGACTTGGAAGAAGCGGTTCCTGGCGGTGACCGGGCCAATTTTCACGGGCTCAAACAGGATATCGTAACGTGGGTCACGGGGCATGTCAGGCTCCTGTCGGGAAATCAGAGGAAAGCGCTGTGAGTTCACGTTTGAACGGCACCCCGTCTGATGGGGGTTCACCCAGTTCGCGGGCACACAGATGGCCGCTGTAAACGGCAGCCGCGATGGTCGATGGCGCCAGCGCATCGCCGATCCGGGTCAGCGAGGGCAGATTGGCCCCAAGCAGTGTCGTATAAAGGCTATCCACCGGGTGACGCATAGTGATGAGCAAGGCAGCACCACAATCGAGCGTGCGTTGCGCACCGGTGTATCCACAGGTCAGCACAGCCTCATCCGCAGATACCTGCGACAGGTTATGCGATGTGATGATCTGAACCCCCATCTCCATTAGCCGCGCCTGGATCTTTTGTTGCTCCAAGGTGTTATGTGTCCACGAGGACACTTCGGTTGCGGGGGTCACATAGGTGACGCTGTTGCCATCCGCGCGCAGCTTTTCGGCCAGCAACCCGCCCAGGAAATAATGATCATCGTCAAACACCACGACAGGGGATTGCACCACAGTGCCGGCAAAAATGTCGTCTGGCGTCAGAACAGTGGCATCCGTCGCAAGCGTGATCCCCAACGGGTTTTCCCGGCCAATCCCTAGCCGGTCCCAGGTTGATCCCGTGGCAAGGATCACATGATCAGCGCCAAACTCGGCAACTTGCAGCGCATCCATAGCGCTGTCCAGATAGGTGTGCACATTGGCCATCTGGCTGATTTGATAAGTGCGGTAATCCACCACGCGGCCCCATTCAGCCAAGCCCGGCAAACCGCGCTCATGAACCAGCCTGCCACCCAGTTGAGATGACGCTTCTGCCAATGTCACGCCGTATCCGCGCAGCCCCAACGCGCGCGCGCATTCAAGGCCGGCAGGGCCGCCGCCGATGATCAAAACTGTGTCATCCGACGTCTTGCGCGCAATAGTTTCAGGATGCCAGCCTTTGCGCCATTCCTCGCCCATGGTCGGGTTTTGGGTGCACCGTATCGGGGCAAACGATTGATCCCCCGACACACAAATATTGCAGCCAATACATTCGCGGATGTCTTCTATCCGACCTTCTTCGATTTTCTTGGGCAGAAATGGATCAGCAATTGATGGCCGTGCGGCACCGATGAAATCCAGATGTCCGTTTTTGACCATCGACACCATCGTATCAGGCGAGGTGTAGCGGCCAACACCCACCACAGGCTTGGAGGTGACCTGTTTGACGAAACTCACATAGTCGTCCTGAAACCCGGATGATTTGAACCGCGACGTGGCGCTATCATTTTCCCAAGATGAGATATTAACATCCCACAGATCGGGCACATCTGCTATCATTTCAATGAAATCGCGGCCTTCACCAGCACTGGTGAACCCCTGTTCACCCATCAGCTCATCCACTGAAAACCGGATGGCAACCGCCATGGTGTCGCCCACCGCTTCTTTGGTGTCTTCCAGCACCTCCCGAAACAGCCGTGCGCGGTTCTCCAGTGATCCGCCATAGGCATCGGTGCGGCGGTTGCGATAGGGTGACAGAAAATGTGACAGCGTGCTGAGCTGATGCCCGGCGTAGACATAGATCAGATCAAAGCCGGCGTCACGCGCGCGCAACGCGGCCTCGCGGTGCCAGCGGCGCAACTCACGGATGTCTGACATATCCATTTCGCGCGCTTGCAACGGGTCGTGGCCCACCACCGGGATGGCCGAGGGGGCCAAGGGTGGCATCCGACTGTAACGATTGGTGGACGTAACCCCTGCGTGGTTCAGCTCGATCCCAGCAAGGCTGTCAAACTCGTGAATGCCCTCACACATGCGCGCAAAATAGGGAATATCGCGGTCCTCCCACAACCGCCCACCAGCCCAGGGGGTATGATCGGCAGAAGGGTGAATTTCCACTTCCTCGGTGCAGATCACAGCCCAGCCGCCCATCGCCTTGGTGCGGCGCATGGCAGCCATGGACGATGGAAACTTGCGCCCCATGCCATTGCAATGGGGCACCTGGTAAAACCGGTTGCGTGCTGTCACAGGGCCGATCTGGACCGGCTCAAACAAGATGTCATAGTGAGGATCGCGGGGCATGGTTGGTTATCCTTGGCAAGCCTTCTGGGCAGGGTGCTGGATGTGATTAGGGAAACATGTGGCTAGGTATTCCCGGATGCGGGACCGCGCGTCTTTGCGGGAAAAGCCATCTGGATAAAGCAAGATATTCAGGCAGAAGCCATCAAACAGGCCCTCCAATGTGCTTGCCACGTCACCGGGTTTGGTGTTGGGGTATTTGCCTTGCTCAATGATCTGACGGCAAAGATCGCACACGGTGAGCCAGCGTTCTTCGTCCATCTCAGACATGATCTTGCGATACGATGCACGGTACGCGGCCTCGCCATAAAAGGCGAACCACACGGCGAGCTTTTTGCGGCTGTAGATACTGGGATGAAACTGCGCATCGGCAATGGCGACCAGTTGATCCTGCGGAGTCGGATCCGCGGCTTTCATGGCCTTGCGCCATTGCGCACGGTGCTCATTGGCCAGGTAGCGCAACGTTTCCTCGTAAAGGGTTTCCTTGTTTTTAAAATGGAAATTCACGATGCCCATCGACAACCCGGCAAAGCCTGTGACCGTGGTCATGGTGGTGCCGGAAATGCCGAACTTGCTGATCGATTCAATCGTCGCTTCGATCAATTGCCGACGCCGCACTTCTTTAGAGGCGGTGCGCCCGGCTTGCCTGTTGGTCTTTGCCGCCTTGGCGGTTACTTCGGTCATTTGGCTTGGCCTTTCGCGCCGTTTGTTTCAAATTAGTCGGCGTTCAGCACGACAAGGGCTTCGTCATTCCAGCTCAGCCAGACCGGCCGGGTTTGATCTGCGCCAGTACTGATTTGTTCGCGGTTTTGCGAAGAAACGGCAATAGGTTTTTCAATCCCATCCACCGAGACATAAAAATGGCTGCGCTCGCCCAAATAGGCCGAGTTTTTCAGCTGGCCTTGAAGGGCGTTTTTGGTGTCTGCGGGTCTGTCATTGCTCAGGCGCAATTTTTCGGGCCGGATGGCCACCTGAACATGCGCACCCTTGGGATATTGTTGATCCCGCGCGGGGGCTGCGACCTTACCCAACCCACGGGCCGATAGCTCAATACTCGTAGAGCTGGCTTTGATAACCTCAGCATCAAAGAAGTTCATCGTACCGATGAACGACGCGACTTCCTGAGTGCGCGGCGTTTCATAAAGGCCGGACGGTGTGTCAAGTTGCAGCACCTTGCCGCCTGACATCACGGCAATTCGGTCAGATAGGGTCAGGGCCTCTTCCTGATCATGGGTCACGAAAACAAAAGTAATGCCAACAGTACGTTGCAAAGCACGCAATTCCAGTTGCATCTGTTCACGCAATTGCTTGTCGAGCGCACCAAGTGGTTCATCCAGCAACAGCACTTTGGGGCGCAGGATCAACGCCCGAGCCAGGGCAATGCGCTGGCGTTGCCCGCCGGACAGTTCATTGGCTTTGCGATCACCATATTCGGGCAGCGCGATGAGGTTAAGCATCTCGTCCACCATCTCATAGCGTCTGGCTTTGCTCAGCTTTTGTTTGCGCAGCCCATAGGCGATGTTGTCACGCACATTCAGATGCGGGAAAATCGCGTAGCTTTGAAACACCATGTTGACGGGGCGCTGGTGCGGCGGCACCTCGGACATGGCATGGCCATCTATGTAGATCTCGCCGTTGGTGGGGCTTTCAAACCCTGCCAGCATCCGCAGCAGGGTTGTTTTGCCACAGCCCGAAGACCCCAGAAGCGAAAAGAACTCGCCATGGGCAATGTCAACATTCACGTCTTCAACCGCTTGGAATTTGCCAAAATACTTGTCGACGTTTTGGATGGAGATAAAGGCGTCGTTGCTCATGCTTAGTGGTCCTTATCGGCGCCAAAGGTGGCGTCGCGGTTGATCCATTGCCCTGCAAAGACAATGACAAACGATACGATGATGATGATGGATGACAATGCCAGCACCGATGGGAATTCCTGCGGGAAGCGCAGTTGGCTCCAGATATACATCGGTAATGTGGGATCAGTGCCCGTCAGGAAGAAGGCCATGATGAATTCGTCAAACGACACGGTGAAGGTCAGCAGCAGGCTGGCCAGAATGCCGGGAAACACCATCGGGAAGGTCACGCGCCAGAAGGTCCACCAGCCGTTTTCGCCCAGATCAGCCGAGGCTTCCTCGATGGAGGCATCAAAGCCTTCAAAGCGCGGCAATAGCGTGGCAATCGAGAACGGCAGGCAGATGATGACATGGCCCACGGTGACAGTGTAGAGCGACAAAGGCACGCCCATTTGGCTCATCAGCACCAGCAGGGCCACACCAAAGATAATGCCCGGCACCACCAGCGGCAGCATGATGAAACCCACCAATGGGGCCTTGCCCGGAATGCGGTAGCGGGTGATCGCCTTGGCCGCGAAGATCCCCAGCGTGGTTGAGAACGCCGCAGTGGCCATCCCCACTTTGATCGAGTTCATCAGCGCATCCCAGACGGGTTGGCGGTTCATCAGCTCTCCGTACCATTTGACGGTAAAGCCTTCGATCGGGAAGCGCACATAGATGCTGTCGTTGAAGCTGAACAGAGGCAGGAACAGCACCGGCACATAGAGGAAGATCAGAAAGATCACCGCATAGACCTGAAGGGGCCGGTTAGGTCGGTTGATATAGGATGTGTTCTTGCTCATGTCAGGCGATCCTTCACCAGTTTGGTCAGCACAAGGAAGACAAGGGCAATCGCGGCGATGCTCAGCATCAGGATAATTGCCAGCGTGGCCCCCATGGGCCAGTTGTTGACCGGGCCAAATTGCAATTGCACCAGATTTCCGATCATCATCCCGTCAGGACCGCCCAACAGGGCTGGCGTAATGTAATCCCCCGTCGTGGGGATAAAGATCAGCAGACAGGCCGAGATGACACCCGGCATCGACAGCGGAAAGGTGATGCGAAAGAACCGCGCGACAGGGCCGTCGCCCAGATCAGTAGCGGCCTCAAGCAGGGATTTGTCGATCTTTTCCAGCGAGACATACATCGGCAGGATCGCAAACGCCGCCCAGGCATGGGCCAGCGTGATCACCACCGCGTTGGGCGAATAGAGCAAGAACTCAAGTGGTGCGTCGATCAGGCCCAGACCCATCAGGGCTGAGTTGATCACGCCCTCATAGCCCAGCACCACTTTCCACGCAAAAACGCGCAGCAGGTAGCTGGTCCAGAACGGCAGGGTCATCATAACAATCCACATCATCTTGTTTCGATGAACGTGAAAGGCGACGTAATAGGCCATCGGGTAAGACAGCACGACCGTGGCCACGGTGGCCCAACCCGAAACCCAGAAGGAGCGCGCCAACAATGCGCCATAGATCGGCTGCTCAATGGCAGTTTTGTAGTTGTTGGTGGTCAGTGTGGTGTCAAAGCCAAACCCAGCCGCCGTCCAAAGGCTGATGGTGATCAGGATGCCGAAGGGGATGACAACACCGATCAACAAAACGATCAGCGTTGGCAGCAACAGCGAATAGCCTTTCAGAAACTCACTTTGCTGATAGCGGGCCTTCCAAGTACGGCGGGCCTGTACGCGGGTGGTTTCAGGGGGCATTTTGCTGGTGACATCTGCCATGTGCCATTGGTCCTTGCTGTAAAGTCTGAGATCAGGGCCTGGGGCGTGGCCCTTGGTGACGCAGCTTTCCCAACCCCTGCCAAAGCGGGGCGAAAGAGAGGCTTCTTGTCAGATGATCAGAAGACAAAGCCGACCCCATTGTTTGGGATCGGCGATCTGTGTGCTCAGGATCAAAAGCCCGCTTTGATCTGTTCGAACATCGCGTTCATCTTCGATTCCCATTCCTGCGTCTGGGGCAGCTGGAAGTGACCCGCAGCAAGGATGTCGGTCGGCGTTTTGGAAAGGCCCAGATCCGCCAGAGTTTCGGCGTCGAACTCATCAAAGGATTTGGCGTTAGAGTGACCATAGCCATAATCGTTGATCATGAACTTGCCGGTATCAACGCTCAGCAGACTGTCGATCACTTCATAGGCGCGGTCCAGATTTGGCGCGTCCTTGTGAACCATCAGGCCACAGACCCAGGTCAGGGCGCCTTCTTTGGGGTTGGCAAACTTCACAGGCACGCCTTCGGATTTCAGCAGTGTCGCCGAAGAGTTCCATGTCATCGCCGCTGCCAACTCGCCCGAGGCCAGAGCTTGCTCAAGCGTGGTGGTGTCGTCAGTGTAGACCCGGATCAATGGGCGCTGTGCGCGCATCTCGGCGGCGATCTTTTCAAACGCTTCGGGGCTATCAATGTTCTCAAACCCGATGCCGGCTTTGATTGCACCGACCCACCAGGCATCCGCACCCGAACCAAGGCTTCCGAGCTTGCCTGTGTAACGCTCATCCCAGAGCATATCCCAGCTTTCCTCGCCTTCCAGCTCAAACAGGTCGGTGCGGTAAGTGATCGAGGTCTGACCCCAGTCAAACGGCACCATCCAGGACATGTTGTCACCTTCGGCATTGCCTTCCATATCCCACAGCTCGGGGATCACATCGCCGCTATGTGCCAGACGGGATCTGTCGATTGCCTGGAACAGACCGCTGGCCTTCCAGCGCGGCAGAGCCTGATTGCAGGGGTGCGATACATCAACGACAAAGCCGCCACGCATCTTGGTCAGTGCTTCTTCGGACGCACCGAAAATGGCGAAGTTTGGCAACTCGCCATTCTTCTCCAGGTACTCACCAAACAGATCGGGGATGTCATAACCACCCCATGTGAAATAGGTCGCCTGATCTTCCGAGGCAGCGCGCGCAGGTTTACCAAGCGGCACCGTCGCCATGCCGACGCCTGCGGCCATCAATGATCGGGTAAACGCGCGGCGGCTCATTTTGCCTTCCTTCAGCGCTCCGAGTTGGTCAAGTACATCCATGTGTTTTCTCCCTGGTATGGCCGGTGATATCCAGCCTTTTGTGCGCCGCGACCTATGCTGGCCCATGCGCTATTATGCGGTCAGCGGCGTGACCATTTGGCTATTCAATATCGGTCAGAATAGAACTGAACCCGAGCGATCAATTGAATAATCATTCAATGATTGTGTTGCTTTTTACCCTGTGTCAAGTCAACTGTTGGGCTTCTCCAATAGGTTGTCTTGGTTGTTTAACCTCATCAGCACGGTCAAAATTCAAATGATATACCCAGCACAGCATGCGATCTCTCGCCGTTCAGTATTGGGCGGTTTGGCCACATTTGCGGCCCTTCCGGCACAAGCGCAAACCCTGCCTGCCAATCCTGATGTGGTGATTTTGGGTGCAGGAATTGCTGGGTTGACTGCCGCCAAAACACTGATGAAAGCTGGCCATTCGGTGGCTTTGGTCGAGGCGGCAAACCGCATCGGAGGCCGTGCCTTTACTGAGAGCCATACCTTTGGCGCGCCGTTTGACCACGGGTGTAGCTGGATCAATGCCGCACAAGTTAATCCATTCAAATGGATCGCAAAACAAAATGATTTCACCCTGTTGAACCACTCCGATGCCAGCAGTGCGCATTTTGTGGGTGATCAGCGTGCAAACGCTGAGCAACGCAGTGCCAATAACAATGGTTGGGGTGCAGTAGAACAAGCATTGAATGCCGCGGGCCAGAAAGGGCTTGATGTTTCGGCCGCCTCGGTAATTCCGGCCGATAATCCCAACACGGGCGTGGCCCAGACATGGATCGGCCCGATGGACTGGGGCGTTGATTTCAAGGATCTGTCCACTCTGGATTATTGGAACTCGGAAGGCGATGATCCCAGTTTCATCGTCAAAGAAGGATTGGGGGCGGTCGTTGCGCATTATTTCCGCGACGTACCTGTGTCTCTGAACACGCCGGTTAGCGCGATTGACTGGAGCGGCAAAGGCGTACGGGTCAAAACGACTAGGGGCACGCTGAATGCAAAGGCTTGCATTGTGACGGCCTCAACCGGAGTGTTGAATGCCGGCACAATTCGCTTTGCCCCCGACTTACCCGATTGGAAGGACCAGGCAATTGCCGATTTGCCGATGGGTTTACTGGCCAAAGTGGCATTGCAATTTGACGGCGCGCGATTGGGGTTTGTACCCAATCAATGGTTGGACTACCGCGTATCCCACGCCACCCCAACACCTGCCTGCTATTTCCTGACCTGGCCGTTTGAATTCAACTATATGGTTGGCTTTATTGGCGGTGATTTTGGGTGGGAAATGTCCCGGGCTGGCCCCGCAGCCGCCATTGATTTTGCCTTGGGCGAGGTCGTCAAAATGGTCGGCAGTGATGCGCGCAAACATTTCGTCAAAGGCCATCTGACCGACTGGGCCACTAATCCCAACACACTGGGTGCATATGCGGCCGCCCGCCCCGGCCGGTATTCGGCGCGTGATGCATTAGCGCGCCCCTTAGAGGGCAAACTCTGGTTTGCGGGCGAAGCGGTTGGCATGCCATATGTTGCGTTGTGCAATGGTGCATACAAAAGCGGCGAAGACACCGCTAAGCAACTCATCAGATCACACCTGCTGAAGTAGCTCTTGCGCCACCAGACGTATTCCCAGATAGCGACTGGTCAACAGCCTTCAAGTCGGGCAGTTTGTTAGAGTTACCTATTCTGGATATCCCATGCGTCCTGTTTTGATTGTTTTGATCATTCTTGGTCTGTCTGCCTGCAAAGAAGAAAAGGTAACCTCTGATCCTCCTATACGAGGGTTGAAAACCCATCTGATTGAAAAGTCTGAACAATCCACCATCCGGCGCTTTCCTTCTGTGTTGGAACCTACATCGCTGAATGCGCTGTCGTTTGAAGTTAGCGGCAAGCTGAACGAGGTGGCATTACAGGTTGGTCAACGTGTTGAAGAAGGCGATACTCTGGCCAGCCTTGACCCGGCAGCCTTTGAAATCAAGGTAGACAGCGCAAAAGCGGGCGTCACGTCGGCCCGTGCCGAATCTGAAAATGCCGATGAAACCTTGGTGCGACAAGAGGATTTGTTGGAACGTGGTGCCGCCACCAAGGTGACAGTTGATAACGCCCGCGCCGATGCCAAGGCCCGCAAGGCGCAACTGGAGCAAGCCATCAAGGCGCTTGATACCGCCAAGGACAATCTGAAGAAATCTGTCCTGAAGGCCCCATTTGCGGGTATCATCAACTCTGTGGACGTACAGAACTTTGCAACGGTTTCCCCCGGTGCAGCGATTGTTTCGATCTATTCACCCGATGCATTCGAAGTATCGTTCAGTGTAAATTATAACGTTGCCAGCCAATTGGTGATTGGCACACCGGCGCAGGTTCGACTGGCGGATCGCCCGGATATCAGCCTGCCCGCGCAAGTCAGTGAACTGGGCTCGCGGGCTGATTCCGTTTCCAGCTTTCCGCTTGTATTGGCTTTGAAAGATACGTCCCCAATCCTGAAGGCAGGCATGGCTGTTGAAGCTTCGATCGAACTGCCGCTACCTGCCGCCGCAGGCTATACCATTCCGCTGAGTGCCATGCTCAAAGAGGGCGATTTCCAAACCAAAGGCAGCAGTAATCCAAACGACCCCGGACCGGGGGCCGTTTATGTTTATGACGCCGCCACTCAAACCGTGCAGTTGCGCAAAGTGATCGTTGCCGGTGTGCGAGAGAATTCTCTGCTGATAATCGACGGGCTGTCACCAGGCGAGAGGATCGCATCGGCTGGCGTGTCCTTTTTGCACGAAGGCCAAAAGGTCAAACTACTGGCAGATGAGGAATAAATATGGAATTCCTCACCCGCTTTGGGCTTGAAAAATCCCGACTGACCGGTCTGGTCATGATTGGCCTGCTGTTGCTGGGCACAATGACCTATCTGGGCCTGCCCAAGCGTGAAAACCCGGCCATTACCATCCGTTCGGCGGTGGTTAGTGCACAATTTCCGGGCATGTCACCTGAACGAATAGAAGACCTGATCGCCATACCGCTGGAACGCGCTGCCCGCGAGATTTCTGAGGTGGAAGACATTTCCACGTTGATCCTGACGGGCAATGTGGTGCTGAACTTGAAGGTGTTCAATTCGGTGCCCAAAGAAGCGCTTGATGGCGTATTTCAGGACATTCGAAATCAGATGGAGGATGCCGCCAACGATCTGCCCAGCGGAACCAAAGGCCCGTTTGTGAACACCAACTACGGCGATGTCGCCATCGCCACCATCGCGGTGACGGGCGATGGGTTTTCTTATGCCGAAATGTATGACGCTGCCGATGACCTGCGCGCGGGCCTTTATGAGATGGACGGGATCACCAAGGTCTCGATCTTTGGCGAGCAGGAAGAACGCATTTGGGTGGAAATCGACAGCCGAAGGCTGGCTGCTGTGGGGGTGCAGATCCAACAGGTGCTAAGCGATTTGTCGGCGCAAAACGTGATCTTGCCGGCCGGACAACTGGATGCCGATGGGACCAACTTGATCCTTGAGGCGAATGGCGATCTTACCACCCTGGCCGAAGTTGAAGCCGTACTGACCAAGGTCCCTGGCCTGAATGGCCTGGTGCGTCTGAAAGATTTGATGAATGTGCGCCGTGGGTATGTGGACCCTCCCCAAAAGCCGATCTATTTCAACGGCGAACCAGCGCTGATCGTCAGTGTCGAGATGGCAGATGATCGTGATATTCAAAAAATAGGAGCGGGAATTTCCACTCTGATCCCAAAGCTGGAGGCCGCTCAACCCATCGGCATCAGCTATGCCATCTCAACCTTTCAGGAAACCAACGTCACCTATGCCATCAACAACGCGTTGTCCAATGTTGGCCAAACCTTCGCGGTTGTTTTGCTGGTCATGCTGATTTTCCTGGGCTTGCGTCCAGCGCTGATTATCGCAAGCATCGTGCCTTTCACCATGATGTTCGCGCTGATGGGCATGTCCCGCATGGGCATCGACCTGGAGCAAATCTCGATTGCTGCGGTGATCATTTCGCTGGG
>DFBW01000312.1:16720-21640 GCA_002366775.1 Roseovarius sp. UBA3070
GCCATCACCCGCCGGTTGTTGCCTTGGGGCATCCCGATCATCGTGGTGTGTTATGGCCTCGTCATGGCGGCCTCGATGGTCTTTGGTCAGCTGAAATCCGAGATGTTCCCGCTCAGTGAGCGCTCAGAATATCTGATCTACCTTGATCTGCCCAAAGGCACTTCCATCCGTGAGACCCAGGCCGAGGCCCTGTCGGTGAACAAGTGGTTGACCAATGCCGAGGCCAACCCCGAGGTGCGCGATACAACGATGTTTGTCGGTAACGGTGGCCCACGGTTTTATCTGGCGCTTAGTCCAGCCGATACTGATGCCGCCTCTGCATTCATCCTGATCAACACCCACAGTTTCGAGGGCGCGGTTGAAGCCGCTGAACGTGCACGACGATACCTGTATGAAAACCACCCGGCGGCGCGGGCCCACGTGACCCGCCTATCCATGGGAGGCGGCGAATCCGGGATTGTTGAGGTCGAAATTTCAGGACCAGACGCGGATGTGATGCTCAGTGCCGCCAAGAAGGTCGAGGCGGCTTTTGCCGAGGTGCCGGATATCGAAATGAACCAGAACGACTGGGGCAACAAAATCATCAAGGTGGTCATCGACATCGCGCAGGATAAGGCGCGCGAGGCGGGGGTCACGTCTGAAGATATCTCAAATGTGATGGACACATATTTTTCCGGGACCGCTTATTCCACCTTCCGGGAGGGCTCGGAGTCCATTCCCATCATCGCGCGGGCCGAAGATAGCTTTCGAGATAGCCTTGAGGATCTGGGCAACTTGTCGATCCCGGCTGGAAATCAGTTAATCTCGCTCAATCAGGTGGCGACATTCCGGCCCAGGCTGGAGCTGTCTCAATTCCGGCGTGAAAACCAGCTTCGCCAAATCGTCATCTCCGGCAAAAGCAGCTCCCTGGCTGCGTCCGAATTGGAGGCAATAATCGCCCCGGCGCTGGATGCCTTAAACCTCGGCCCTGAATATAAGATCATCATTGGTGGTGAAAGTGAACAAAGCGGTGAAGCGAACGCCAAGCTGGGGGCTGGGTTGCCTTATGCACTGGCGGTGATGCTGGCGGCTTTGATGTTTCAGTTCAATTCGGCACGTCGCGTGTTGCTGACATTCATGACCATTCCGCTCATCATCGCTGGCGCGCCGCTGGCACTGTATTACACGGATCGACCAATGTCGTTCTTTGCAATTTTGGGGCTGATCTCGCTTATGGGGATCATCATCAATAATGCCATTGTGTTGATTGATCAGATTGATATCGAACGAAAGAGCGCCGATCTGGACGAGGCCATTATCATCGCGGCCAAAAAGCGGGTGACGCCCGTGATGCTGACCTCACTGACGACTGTTCTGGGGTTGATGCCCATGGCCATTTCGGGCGGGGCATTGTTTGAGCCGATGGCAACCCTGATGGTGGGCGGGCTTTTGTTTGCCTCGCCGCTGACGTTGTTTTTTGTGCCGCCTGTGTATCGTCTGTTGTTCCGCAATCAGCGTGCGGCCTAAGCGGAAAACGGCTGAAGTCACAGCAAGGAATACAAGGCAAGTGGCACAATTCAGGCGCGATCATGCGGCTTTGCTTTGCCTCATACGGCGAAATGTGCCATGCTGAACCACATATTATGACGAATTAAATTACGCCTCATTTTTGTGAGAAACCCATGCCAAGAAACATTGTCCTTTTGTTGGACGGCACTGCCAATGCTCTGACGGCCAACACCACCAACCTGCCGCGCCTTTATAAGGTGCTTGAAAAATCGGACACACAGCAGGTGTATTACGACCCCGGTGTTGGCACCTTCGAAGAGGGCAACAGCTTTTTGTCTTGGTATCGGCGCTTCAAAGAAGTGCTGGGCATGGCCACGGGTTGGGGACTGGACCGGAATGTGAAACAGGCCTACCGCTATTTGTGCCAGGTTACCGGTGATACCGATGAAATCACCGATGATATTTATCTGATGGGGTTTAGCCGCGGATCCCATACCGCGCGGGTGCTGGCGGGGCTGATCCACCAGATCGGCTTGCTCAGGCCAGATCAGATGAACCTCGTCGATTATGCTTATGATGCCTATAAACGCATCAGCAATTCACGCTCCGATGAGGCCGGTGCCTCGGCCCCGTTTGAGGCCATTGATGCCTTTACCTCCCATCTTAAACCGCGCCGGGTGCCGGTGCGCTGTGTTGCGGTTTTTGACACCGTTTCATCCATGATCGAAATTGATGGCATGCGTCTGCGGTTGCGCCCTTATGCCAACACAACCAACAATCCTTCTGTTAAATCCCTGCGCCATGCGGTGGCGATTGACGAGCGCCGCATTATGTTCAGGCCACGCCTGTGGGGCGACACGCAGGAGTATTGGGGCAACCTACCGATCAGGCCCAAGACGCCCGCAAAACAGGACGTGCAAGAGGTTTGGTTCAGCGGTGTGCACGCCGATATCGGCGGTGGTTATCCCGAAGATGAAGCGGGCCTTGCCAAGGTCACGTTGAAATGGATGCTGGATGAATTGGCGCCCATGGGGCTGAAAATCAACAAACGCGCCTTTAACAAATATGTGTTGGGCACCCACAAAGACAAATACATCGAACCCAATCCTTTGGCCGACCCGCATGACAGCATGAGTTTCGGCTGGAAGATCATTGAGTTCATCCCCTTTAAGCACAACAAATTAAGCCGCACGCCGCGCGAGACATTTCTGGGCTGGTATTTGCCCCTGCGCAAACCCCGCCACATCAAGGCGGGCTCAAACATCCATACCTCTGTTTTCAAACGCAGAGGCACTGAACATGATTACCTGCAACCCAATATCCCTGATGAATATACCGAAATCTGATTAAACAACGCCCCTACAAGGGAGGTCTGCCATGTCGCTATATGCGCCCCGCACGTTATCTGTCTTTGCCTTTGATCCGGCAGTGGCGGGTAAATTTCAAAACCGGCGGGTGAAAAACCTGGTCATATCCCTGCCCTGGGAAATGGAGCGGCTGGAGGAGAAGGACCCCTTTGTTGGCCCGCGCGGCGAGTACATCGAAGTGGTGGATTATGACCCTTCCAGCGGCGTGTTTTATGAACCCGTCAACCTCAACGATCCCACGGTGCGGCTGAATGATGGGCTGGCGCCAACTGTCGACAACCCGCAGTTTCATCAACAGATGGTCTATGCGGTGGCGATGAACACGATTGCCGCGTTCGAACAGGCACTGGGGCGCGTGGCGCTTTGGGCACCGCGAAGCTGGAGGCGCTCAAAATCCGAAGATGGCGTACAGGATGATCCCGACAAGGGCTTTGTGCAACGATTGCGTATTTACCCCCATGCGCTGCGCGAGGCGAATGCCTATTACGATCCGCAGAAGAAGGCCTTGTTGTTCGGCTATTTTCAGGCCGGGCCTGAAAACCCGCAGATGCTGCCCGGCTCGATGATATTCACCTGTCTCAGCCATGACATCATCGTGCATGAAACCTGCCACGCGCTGTTGGACGGCATGCATCCCTATTTTGCAGAACCGACAAACCCCGATGTGCTGGCGCTGCATGAGGCCTTTGCAGATGTGGTGGCGATCCTTCAGCATTTTTCACACCCCGAAGTGTTGGAAGACCAGATTGCCAAAACCCATGGTGATCTTGAACGTCAGAGCCTTCTGGGCCAGTTGGCGCAGGAATTTGGCCAGGCATTGGGCCGGGGCCACGCCTTGCGTGATGCATTGGGCAAAGTCGTTGATGGCGAATGGCGCCCAAAAGAGCCAGACAATCGCGCACTGGATCGCACTCAGAGCCCACACGCGCGCGGGTCCATCTTGGTGGCGGCGGTCTTTCGGGCGTTTCTGGCGATCTACAAAGACCGGGTCGCGGATTTGTTGCGCATTGCCAGCGACGGGCGCGGTATCCTGCCCGACGGGGAACTGGACCCTGATCTGAAACGCAGGCTGGCACGAGAGGCTGCAAAATCAGCCCGGCATCTGCTGCAAATGTGCATTCGTGCGTTGGATTATTGCCCGCCGGTGGATGTCACCTTTGGCGATTATCTGCGCGCATTGATCACCGCGGATACAGACCTCTATCCGCAGGATGACTACGGCTATCGCGCGGCCCTGATTGAGGCATTCACAGCCTGGGGCATCCGCCCCAAAGGCATGCAGATTGTGACCGAGAAAACCCTCCTGTGGCCCACGATTGAAGAGGCATCATCCGATGCCGAAACCGATTTCTTTGAGTTTACCGAAGATTTTGGCACGCTGTTGAACAACCCCAAAATGCGCAGTGACGCCATCAGCAAGGTTTCAACAGCCCCCGACAGCGACGGGTATCAAATGCAGCTGGCACTGGAAGAGGTCGCGCGCCTGATCGCCCAAGCGTTGGGCGAGGAGGACGAAAGCCGCTCCAAATACAAAGGGCAGACCATGACCCGGTATTTCAACCAACACGAAGTCATGTCGCGCAACCTGCTGGAGCTTGGGCTGGCAGCGGATCGAAAGGTCGAACATCTGGTGCGCTATTTTTATGGCGAATTGTTTTGGGGCATGATCCACGAACAAAAGCACGAAGGTATCTACAAACTCATCGGTATCGACCTGCGCGAAGATGCCCCCAAAACCATCAACCGATCCACCTATACCGGCAAGCCCGCTTTGCAGGTTCATTCGGTGCGTATGGCCAACCGCGTAGGGGACCGCGGCCAGATCGAGCGTGAATATGTGGTGGAGCTGGTGCAATCGCGCGCGGGGTATTTTGACCCTGATGATCAGGCCAAGGCCGATAGCATTGGCTTGGACAAACCGCGTGATTTTGTGGCGCGCTCGGGTGTGACCCTGCTGATAGATGCGCGGTCATTTCAAATACGCCGGATTATCAGAACCGATGGCATGGTCAGCTCTGACCAGGTGCTGGACCGCCACCGCACCTATCGCAAGGACAGATCGTTC
>DFBW01000312.1:21748-24216 GCA_002366775.1 Roseovarius sp. UBA3070
GGCGGCACGGTGAATAACCCCGTCTATTTGCTGATTGATTGCGGCTATATGGGCGGCTCTCAGTTTTCGGATGTGGCCTTTCACGATGTGATTGATCACATCGCGGAAACTACCGGCGGCTTCATTGATTATGTGGCGATCACCCATGAGCATGCCGATCATGTGAATGGCTTCAACCGCCGGGGCGGAGATGGAAACCGGCTGTTTGACCAGATCACCTTTGGCCAACTTTGGCTGGCCTGGACAGAAGATGGCACCGACGATGATGCCAATAATCTGCGGGACCGTTTTAACGATACACTTGTGGCCCTCGCCCTGGCCGAAGATCGCATTGCCGCCAGTGATCTTGACCCGGCCTTTGGCGCTGATGTTGCCCATCTGCTGGAGGTCGAGCTTGGCCCCAAAGCGGATCGACAGGCGCTTGCCGCCACACTCAAGGCACAAAACGGGGCGCCCTTTGGCGCTGTGGACGGTATTACCAATAAGACGGCGATCAAATATCTGCGTGACACCGCCCAATCGGGGCCTGAATTCCTGACGCCCGAGCAAGATGCCTTTGCCATGGATGGCACGACTGGCGCACAGGTCTATGTGCTGGGTCCGCCGCGTGACGAAAAACTGCTGACCAGCCTTGATCCCCAAGGCGATGAAGAGTTCCATATCGGGTCAAATTTTGCTCTCAGTGGCGAAGCGGCGGCGTTTAACATGGCCATTGCCGGGGGTGGGGGTCTGGGCGATGCCTCGCCGTTTGCAAAGCGGTATGCCACGCCAGAGGATGAGGTATTTGCCCAACCTGTGACGCCACCAGACCAATTCACCCCTTCGGAGGCTGAGGAGCTGGTGCGCGATTATAACGCCACTGTGTATTGCGAAGCTCTGAGCGGCGTACCTCAGGAGGATTGGCGGCGGATTGATGGTGATTGGCTGCGCGCAGCAGGGGCAATGGCGCTCAGGCTGAATCACGAGGTTAATAACACCAGTCTGGTGCTGGCCTTTGCGCTGCCCAATACTGGCAAGGTGTTGTTGTTCACTGGCGATGCACAGCGTGGCAATTGGATTTCCTGGTCAGATCTGGAGTGGGGGGGCGATGATGGCCCGGTCACGGCAAAAGACCTGCTGGGGCGTTGTGTGTTTTACAAATGTGGGCACCATGGATCACATAATGCCACGCTGGATGGGAAATTGGACAGCGACCACGCCAACCTCAGCTGGTTTGCCCAAGGCCCGTTCGCCCAGGATTTCGTGGCGATGATCCCGGTGCATTCTGCCTGGGCCAAACGCAAGAATGGCTGGAATCATCCGCTGCCATCCATCCATGAGGCGCTGATGAAAAAGGCGCGTGGCCGGGTGATGCGCAACGATCGCGCCCGTGTGCAACGCCCTCGCCCCGGACAGGGCCACGGCAAACTGACGGATGCGGAATGGGACGCCTTCAAAGACCTGAGTATCGAGGCGAAACTGTATAAGGAATACATCGTTCTGGATGAATGATACGTTCTAAGAGCCACCATCGCGCCAATGCATCCCGCGGTTCAGCAAGCAGTGCTGCACCCTGCCGGGATAATCGCTGACGATGCCATCCACTCTGGCATCAATCATCGCCTCAATGTCGGCCTTGTCATTGACCGTCCAGGTGGACACCAGCAATCCCAGCGCATGCGCCTCGCTCACCAAGTCTGGGGTCACGTCCATGTAATAGGGGCACCACATCTGACCGCCTGCATCCTTGATTGCCTGCGGAACAGACACCGTCATCGCCGCATAATCCGGCCCCACCAATGTGGCTGAATCCTCGCCGGGTTCGTCCACGTTTCCGGGCAATTCTGACAGGTAAGAAGTGGGCATTTCGGGTGCTTGTCGGCGGCATTCGTCCAACAGATCCCAATCGAAACTATGCAAAACGGTGCGCGGTTCCAGATGCCTTTTGCGCACCTCTTTAACAACCAGAGCCACCACCTGTGCGCGTGCGCTGGCGTCGTCTTTAATATCCGGGTCGGATTTCAGTTCCAGCAACAAGTGCATGTCGGCGTGTTCGGGCTGTGCTGCCATATCCAACAAATCACAAAGACGTGGGATGCGAACACCTGACATAAACGCCTGATCCGAAAAGCGCTGACCGTATTCTGATCGCCCGTCCAGGCCGCCGACATCCAGCGTCTGCAACTCGCCAAAGGTGAGATCGGCGACTTTGGGTTCGGCGCCTGTTTTCCAGTTGCCATCCGGCGCGCGTGTCGCGGCGTTTGCCAGGCGGTGATTATGCGTGATTACCGGGATTTGATCGCGGGTCAGGACCACATCAAACTCAAACGCCACCACGCCAATGCGATAGGTGAAGGCAAACCCCTCCATGGTGTTTTCGGGCATGACCCCGCGTGCTCCGCGATGGCCGATCAGGCGGATAATACCGCCGCCCCCGCGAAAGCCATTCAGTTGTGGAAATTCAGTCACGTCTCGATCCGTTTGCCAAC
>DFBW01000092.1:0-22817 GCA_002366775.1 Roseovarius sp. UBA3070
AAAATCAGGGCCAGGCACATATTCAATCAGATCTTCCGTGCTCAGATCAGGGTTTTCGATCAGGGCTAACGTGGCGTCCACCACTTCGCCCAGATTATGGGGCGGAATGTTGGTGGCCATACCCACAGCGATACCGCCCGCACCATTGACCAGCATATTGGGGAAACGGGCAGGCAGCACCGTCGGCTCGCGGTCTTTGCCGTCGTAGTTGTCCTGAAAGTTGACAGTGTCTTTTTCGATGTCCGCCAGCAGATAGGCGGCAGGTTTGTCCATGCGCACTTCGGTGTAACGCATGGCCGCCGCGTTATCGCCGTCCATGGAGCCAAAGTTGCCTTGCCCGTCCAGCAGCGGCAACGACATGGAGAAATCCTGCGCCATGCGCACCAGAGCGTCATAGATCGCGCTGTCACCGTGGGGGTGGTATTTACCCATGACATCGCCCACGGGGCGTGCCGATTTGCGGTAGGGCTTGTCATGGCCATTGTTGGTTTCAAACATGGCGTACATGATGCGCCGATGCACCGGTTTCAGACCGTCGCGCAGATCGGGAATTGCACGGCTGACGATCACGCTCATGGCGTAATCCAGATAGGAGGTCTTCATCTCCTCTTCGATTGTGACGGAAGGCCCGTCATAGATCGGCCGCTCAGGCGGAGTTTCGTCAGCGTTTTCAGGTGTTTCTGGGGTGTCGTTCACGTTGCGGCCTGTCCTGTCGGAGACATCTATATTTTGTTACAAAAACTATATCAGAGACAGGATGTAGGGTGCAATGCCTGTCTACTCACCCAATTGACAGTCAGCACTACATGCAGGTAACGCACTGTTTTCATTGAAAAGTAAATTCATTTTTGCAAGATGATCCCGCTGGGGACATGGCGCAATGTGATTGGGGGGGGGCTGACGCTGCATTGGGGCCCGCACAAGAAAAACCCGCCTGCGAACAGGCGGGGCATACTCGTCAACATCGACCCGAGAAGCTTAGGGGATGATGCGGGTGTATTTCATGCCTTCAAGTGACACACCGGCCAGCAAGCCTGCCTGCCCAAAGATCACAGCGACCACTGGTGACGATGAGGTGGTTGTTTCGGCACGAAGGTTTTCGCCGATGTCATTGAAGACATATTCGATGTCCGCGCCAGCAGCCCAGCCCGAGGATCGACGGAACTTTGACAGGGCATCTTCGGTCATGAAGAACAGGACGTGGGCAAATTGCTGTGCGCCGATCTGAAGGCCAAAGCTGCCTTTGGTGGCCGAATAGTAATCCACTGAGGTACCACCCACACGCAATGCGCCGCGACCATAGCCACCACCGGCAATAAAGCCTGCTTCGGTGACAAGCGGCATGACCAGAATGCCAGCGGCCTTACCGGCCAGATCCTGCGTATTGGGGTAATTGGTGTAGAGATAGTTCAGCGTTGTGTCAGCGCGCGCGTCGATGCGCGGTGCACCATTGCTGCCGATGCCGTTGCCGCAAGCCGCCAGAAGGGGTGTGCCTGCAAGCGCACCAAGGGTGAATGTGCGTCTGTTAAGATGTGTCATGTTGACTGCTCGTTTATGTTGCCTGACTGATATGCCGGTCTTTTGCTGACCGATCTGACACACAGTATAGGGGCAGGGGATGGCGCTGTCACTAAGGATTGTGATTTGTGCGCGGGATGGCGCTTAGATATCAGATCACGCCAGGGCGCGGGCCAGATCAGGTGCGAAGTAGCTGAGCACCCCATCGCACCCGGCACGTTTGAAGGCCATCAGGCTTTCCACCATCGCCTTGTCGCCATCGATCCAGCCGTTTTGCGCAGCCGCTTTGATCATCGCATATTCACCTGACACCTGATAGGCAAAGGTTGGCGCGCCAAAGGTGTCTTTCACCCGCCGACAGATGTCCAGATAGGGCATTCCGGGTTTGATCATGACCATATCAGCGCCTTCGGACAGATCACGTTCAACCAGCCGCAGGGCTTCGTCTGAATTGGCCGGATTCATCTGATAGGTTTTCTTATCCCCCTTCAGGGCGCCCGATGCACCCACGGCATCGCGAAATGGCCCATAAAAGGCCGAGGCGTATTTTGCAGCATAGCTCAGCAGCAGTACGTTTTTGTGATCCTTCGCTTCGAGTGCCGCGCGGATAGCACCGATGCGGCCATCCATCATGTCAGAGGGCCCGATAATATCGACGCCAGCCTCAGCCTGCGACAGCGCCTGTTTGATCAGCGCCTCAGTGGTTTCATCATTCACGATCTCACCATCACGCACGAACCCGTCGTGACCCGTGTCAGAATAAGGATCAAGCGCCACATCCGTCATGATAGCAATGTCGGGCACGCCAGCTTTGATCGCGCGGGTGGCACGGTTTGACAGATTGTCGGGGTTCCAGGCCTCGGCGCAATCGGCTGTTCGGTGTGCATCACCGGTGTAGGGAAAGAGGCAAATCGCCGGAATACCCAGATCTGCCGCCTCGCGGGCCGCTTCGACCACGCGGTCAACCGAGCGACGAACCACGCCGGGCATTGAGGGCACGGGCTCTTCTATGCCCTCGCCATCGCGCACAAACACAGGCCAGATCATATCAGAGGCGGAAAGCGAGTTTTCCGCAACCAACGCGCGAATCGCAGCTGATTTGCGTGTGCGGCGTAGCCGGGTGGCGGGGAAAGGGCCGATCGTTGGACGCATGATTTTGCCTTTAAGGTAACGATTGCCACTGAGTGACACGGAAATTCGAGCATCTCAAGGGTAGGAATTGCCGCGCTGCCCGGTTAAGAGAGGCGAAACCCCGGAATTTGAGGCGCAGGTTTGGACTGGTACGAAAGCGTTTTTGAACTCATCGACATGCGCAGTTTTTCGAACCTCTGGTTCTGGATTGCACTGGCTGTGCTGTGGTCCTCCGTAAGCCATTGGGTGTTGGGGGTGCCATGGGACATGGTGCTGCGCGCACGCAAGGAGCAAGACGGCGAGGCGGTCGATGATCTGATGGATCTGGTGCGCATCAATGTGAACCGCATTTTGTACATCACGCAGGCCTCGGGCCTCTTGACGGTCGGATTTATCAGCTTTGCACTGACGGCGATGTTCACACTTGGGTTTTTCTATCACAATGAATTTGCGCAGGCTTTGTTTTTGCTGGGGTTTCCCACGGCAATGGTGGCGCTGCTGTCAGTTTCCACAGCGCAAAAAATACGCAAATTGGAACCCGAGGGTGAAGTACTGTTCAAACGGCTCAGCCTGCACCGGGTGTTCACCCAAATCATCGGCATGGTCTCTATTTTTGTGACAGCGATCTGGGGAATGTTGCAGAACATGACCGCCAGTGTGTTGTTCTGATTGCCCGCGCTTGATGCAAAACGGCGATGACTTTCCCACATCATATCACCGTCAGTGGCGCGCCCGAGGGCTATGACGCTCAGCTGATCCTGCGCGAGATTGAAAAGACCGGCGCGCCGGTTTGCCATGTGGCACGTGATGACAAACGCATGGCCGCCATGGCCGAGGCCCTGCGGTTCTTTGCCCCTGATATGCCTGTTGTGCAGTTCCCTGGTTGGGATTGTCTGCCCTATGATCGCACATCGCCCAATGCTGATATTTCGGCGGCGCGTATGGCCACGCTGGCGGGGCTGGTGCATCAGATGCCCGGCCAATATGTGCTGCTGACCACGTTAAATGGCGCCACGCAACGTGTGCCTGCCCGCGAAGTTTTGCGCGAGGCGGCCTTCAAGGCGCAGGTGAACTACCAAATTGACGAGTCGGCCCTGCGCGCCTTTCTGACCCGAATGGGGTTTAGTCAGGCCCCCACCGTGATGGAGCCGGGTGATTATGCTGTGCGCGGTGGAATCATTGATATTTACCCCCCCGGAGACAGCGGCCCGGTGCGGCTTGATCTGTTTGGCGATGTGTTGGATGGCATCCGCCGGTTTGACCCGGCAACCCAGCGCACCATCGAAAAACTGGATGTGATCGAACTGGCGCCTGTGTCTGAGGTGATCCTGGATGAGGCCGCAATCACCCGGTTTCGCCAGAACTACCGCGTTGAATTTGGCGCCGGGCGAGGCGAAGACCCCCTATATGAGGCCGTCAGTGCCGGGCGCAAACATCAAGGTGTTGAGCATTGGCTGCCGTTTTTCCACAAGACGCTTGAGACATTGTTTGACTATTTGCCAGATGTGACCATCAGCCTGGATGATCAAATGGAGGCGGCGCGCCTGGCACGTTGGGAAGCTGTGGCGGATCAATACGGCGCGCGCCAACACGCAATGACCCAAAAGGGGCGCGATGATACGGTGTATAAACCGATTGCGCCTGAATTGCTGTATCTTGATGATAGCGCATGGAAGGCGGCAGTGGGCGATCGCCGCGTGCTGAAGCTGGTGCCTTTGCCACAGGCCCTGGGGCCGGGGGTGATTGACGCGGGCGGGCGAATCGGCCGTGATTTTGCACCCGAGAGACAGCAAGAAAGTATCAGCCTTTTCGGGGCGTTAAAGGACCATATTAATGCGCGATTGGCCGAATCTCCGGTGCTGTTGGCGTCCTATTCTGAGGGCGCGCGCGAGCGTATGGAGGGCCTGCTTGAGGATGAGGGGCTGATCGGATCTGTCACGGTGCGCGACGCCGCCGCGATTGGCCGCCATGGCTTGCACCTGGCGGTTTGGCCGCTGGAACATGGCTTTGCCGCGCCCGATCTGACGGTGATCTCAGAGCAAGATATCCTGGGTGATCGGCTGATCCGCGCCCCCAAGCGCAAACGCCGGGCCGAGAATTTCCTGAGTGAAGTGCAGAGCCTTTCACCCGGTGATCTGGTGGTGCATGTGGACCACGGGATCGGCCGCTATCACGGCATGGAGGTGATCACGGCGGCAGGGGCTGCGCATGAGTGTCTTGTGCTGGAATACGCCGAGGCCGCGAAGCTGTATTTGCCTGTGGAAAACATCGAATTGCTGAGCCGTTATGGGCATGACGAAGGGCTGCTGGACCGATTGGGTGGTGGGGCCTGGCAATCCAAGAAGGCCAAGCTGAAGGAACGCATCCGCGAAATGGCGGACAAGTTGATCCGGATTGCAGCCGAGCGCGCCCTGCGCCGTGCCCCGGTGATGGCACCCGAGCATCACGCCTGGGAAGAGTTTGCCACCCGGTTTCCGTATCAGGAAACTGATGATCAACTGCGCGCCATTGAGGACGTTCTGAATGATCTGGAAGCGGGCACGCCGATGGATCGGCTGATTTGCGGCGATGTGGGGTTTGGCAAAACCGAAGTGGCCATGCGCGCGGCCTTTGTCAGTGCGATGAGCGGCAAACAGGTGGCGGTAATTGCCCCGACAACATTGCTGGCGCGCCAGCACTATCAGAGCTTTGCCGAGCGGTTTCGCGGGTTTCCCGTCACGGTGCGCCCGCTCAGCCGGTTTGTCACCGCAGGCGAGGCCAACAAAACCCGCGAAGGCATGGCCAACGGGCAGGTCGATATTGTGATCGGCACCCATGCGCTGCTGGCCAAAAACATTCGGTTCAAGGATCTGGGCCTGTTGGTGATCGACGAAGAACAACGCTTTGGGGTGGGCCACAAAGAGCGCCTGAAAGCGCTGCGCAGTGACGTGCATGTGTTGACCCTGACGGCGACGCCCATTCCGCGCACCTTGCAGCTGAGCCTGTCAGGCGTGCGTGATCTGAGCATCATCGGCACGCCCCCCGTAGACCGCCTGTCGATCCGCACCTATGTGAGCGATTTTGACTCGGTGACAATCCGTGAGGCCCTGTTGCGCGAGCATTATCGCGGTGGGCAGTCGTTCTATGTGGTGCCACGGATCAAAGACCTGCCGGAAATCGAGGAATTCCTGAAAACGCAGGTGCCAGAAGTATCGTATGTGGTGGCACACGGCCAGATGGCTGCGCGTGATCTGGATGACCGGATGAATGCCTTTTATGACGGCAAATACGATGTGTTGGTGGCCACGACGATTGTCGAATCGGGGCTTGATATCCCCACGGCCAATACGATGGTCATCCATCGGGCGGATATGTTTGGGCTGGCGCAGCTCTATCAAATCCGCGGCCGAGTGGGGCGCTCAAAAACCCGCGCATATGCCTATCTGACGACCAAGCCGCGTGTGCCGCTGACGCCCAGTGCCCAAAAACGGCTGCGGGTTTTGGGCTCGCTTGATACGTTGGGGGCAGGATTTACACTGGCCTCGCAAGACTTGGATATTCGCGGCGCAGGCAATCTGCTGGGCGAAGAACAATCCGGCCAGATGCGCGATGTGGGATACGAGTTGTACCAATCCATGCTGGAAGAGGCGATTGCCAAGATCAAAGCCGGGGAATTGGAAGGCCTGTCAGAGGCGGATGATCAATGGGCACCGCAGATTAATCTTGGTGTGCCGGTGCTGATCCCGGCAACATATGTGCCCGACCTTGACGTGCGCCTTGGATTATATCGCCGTCTCAGTGGGTTACATAGCAAAGTTGAACTTGAGGGCTTTGCGGCTGAACTGATTGACCGCTTTGGCAAATTGCCACGCGAGGTCAACATGCTGATGTTGATCGTGCGGATCAAAGCGATGTGCAAGAAGGCCGGAATTGCCAAACTGGATGGCGGGCCCAAGGGCGGCACCATTCAGTTCCACAATGATAAATTTGCCTCGCCGCAAGGGCTGGTGGACTTCATTCAGGCCCAAAATGGCCTGGCCAAAGTGCGCGATAACAAGATTGTCGTGCGCCGGGATTGGCGCAAAGAAGGCGACAAGATCAAAGGCGCCTTTGCGATTGCCCGTGATCTGGCCGAGAAGGTTGTGGCCGAAAAGAAGAGGCGCAAAAAGGCGGGCTGACCTATCTACCCGGTCAGATGATCGGCTTAGGCATAATCGCTCAAAAGCGCGGCAAAGTGCGATTGTGTCAGATGAAAGAAGCGCTCATTATGCCAAAGCGTGTCATCGGCATCAAAGGCCACAGTAGTCAGTTTTTGCGTCATTTGCCTCTTGGGCGCGATGGCCCCTTTTCTAATGTGGTGCAAAGGTTATATAGACCCCTGACCAACCGTCACGGTACCAGATATGATCCTAAGCAATATCATCATGGCAGGCCCGAACGACGATGACAACGACACCTCCGTTGTTGTTGAAACGCGGCCCAAGACCAAGCGGCCACCTTTGTACAAGGTGTTGCTGCTGAATGATGACTATACGCCGATGGAATTTGTCGAAGCGGTTTTGATGCGGTTTTTCCACATGGATTATGCACAGGCAAATGCCATCATGCTGACGGTTCACAAAAAAGGCGTGGCCATTGTGGGCGTGTTCAGTCACGAGATTGCCGAAACGAAAGTCGCGCAAGTGATGGATTTTGCCCGCCAGCATCAGCATCCTCTGCAATGCACTTTGGAAAAAGAATAGCATGCTGATGTGCATGACGGAAAAAACCTAGGTGTTGGGAATTCGCTTATCCTTGGCCGTTGATGGCGGGCTGCTGAGCTGGCCTGATGAGGGCCGGATCGCTGTCTTTGCGCCGCGCGCTGGCGCAGACCTGAGTGCGCTTCCAAAAGACCGGGTTGAGGTGATCACCGGCTTCAAGCCTGATTTTGATACCTTTGAGGCGCAAGGGTTTGCCTGCGCTGTGGTGCCTGATGGGCGCTATGCCGCGTCGGTGATCTGTCTGCCGCGTGCCAAACACCGCGCCCGCGCTTTGGTGGCTCAGGCCGTTGCTGTCAGTGATGGGATGGTGATCGTGGATGGGGCCAAAACCGACGGTGTTGAAAGTATCCTAAAGGAATGTCGCAAGCGGGTTGATGTGTCAGCCCCTATTTCAAAGGCGCATGGGAAGATATTTTGGTTTCACCCAGAGCCCGCGTTTGATGACTGGACTGCGCAACCCCAACAGATCGAAGGTGGATATACCACGGCCCCCGGCGTGTTTTCCGCCGATGGCATTGATCCCGGATCGGCCATGCTGGCCGAGAGCCTGCCGGTCAAACTGGGGGCTCAAGTGGCTGATCTTGGCGGCGGGTGGGGGTATCTGAGTGCCCGCGCATTGGAGCGCGACACGATTAAGGCGCTGCATCTGGTAGAAGCAGACCATGGTGCCTGTGATTGCGCCCGTATCAATATACCCGATCCGCGGCTGAGCATCCATTGGGCGGATGCCACCGTTTGGGCTGCCCCTGCCAAAATGGACACGGTGATCATGAACCCGCCGTTTCATACGGACCGCGCGGCTGATCCTGATCTCGGCCGGGCCTTTGTGGTGGCGGCGGCGCGGATGCTGGCCCCGTCGGGGCATTTGTGGATGGTTGCCAACCGCCATCTGCCCTATGAGGACACGCTGAGCCAGCATTTTGCCGCCGTTGAAGAGGTTGCAGGCACCACGAAGTTCAAAATTCTGCACGCAACACGCCCGTCTCGTAAGGCGCGATGAATTGGCCTAAGCTGGCGCATGGAATCAGGGAAAGGGATGTCCCAATATGTCCAAATCTATATCTGGTAAGACCGCAATTATCACTGGAGGAGCCAATGGAATTGGCCTGGCGATAGGGCGGCATTTTGCTGACCAGGGCGCCAATGTGATGTTCGCTGATATGGACGAAGAGCAGCTGATCAAAGAGTTTGGCGAAACCAACGAAGGTGACCCGATCCGTTATTTTGCGGGTGATTTGCGCGAAAAACTGACCATTGCCAACCTGTTGTCAGCCACGATTGATGCCTTTGATCAGGTGGATATTCTGGTCAACGCCGCGCGGCAAGTGATGCCATCGGACCCGCTGAACCCCGATGATGATGCGGTCACGACACTGATCAATCAAAACCTGATGCCCGCATTGCGATTAAGTCAATTGGTGGCCAAACGCATGATCAAACAAGCCGAAGGCCGCGAAGACGGCATGGCAGGGTCGATCGTGAACCTGTCTTCGGTGGCCTCAAAGCTGTGCCATCCTGAATTGATGGCCTTTTCAATGGCCTCTGCCGCGCTGGACCAAATGACACGATCTCTGGCTGTGGCATTGGCATCTGATAAAATACGGGTGAACGCGGTGGCGTTTGGGTCTGTCATGTCGGCCTCGTTGAAGGGCGCATTGAAAGAACACCGTGATTATCGCGCTGAGATTGAGGCGCATACACCGCTGGGCCGCATTGCGTCGTCCTCGGAACTGGCGGAAGCGGCACAGTTTTTGGCCAGCGATGCGTCAGGGTTTATGACCGGGCAAATCATGACCATTGATGGCGGGCGCAGCTTGTTGGATCCGGTCAACGTAGCTGCACATTGAGGGTTGGACATGAGCTCTGATTTCAAACAAGAAAAGCGCCGCGCGGCGTCGTGGTTTCGCACGTTGCGAGATCAGATTGTCACCGCCTTTGAGGGGTTGGAAACAGCCCATGATGGCGATGGTCCCCCAGGGCGCTTTGAGCTGCGCGAGACAAAACGCGACAGTGCCGATGGTGCGGATGCGGGCGGCGGATTGATGAGCGTGATGCGCGCTGGCCGGGTGTTTGAGAAGGTGGGCGTCAACGTCTCGGAAGTATACGGCGAACTGGGGGACGCCGCGCAAAAGGCGATGGCGGCGCGCGGTGTTCCGGGGATGAAGGATGACCCACGGTTCTGGGCCTCGGGCATCAGTCTGGTGGCCCATATGCAAAACCCGCACGCACCGGCGGTTCACATGAACACCCGCATGTTCTGGACGCCGGGTGCATGGTGGTTTGGCGGTGGGTCCGATCTGAACCCATGTATCGAGTATGACGAAGACACGGCGCATTTCCATGGTGTCCAAAAGGCGCAGCTCGACCCGCATGGGGAGGGTTTATACACCGAGCTAAAGGCCTGGGCGGATGAGTATTTCTATGTTCCACACCGGGGCCGCGCGCGTGGGGTTGGTGGCATTTTCATGGATGATCGCAACTCGGGCGACTGGGAGGCGGATTTCGCGTTGACCCAAGACATCGGCCGCGCATTTCTGCCGGCCTATCTGCCTTTGGTGGAAAAACGTATCGCGCAAAGCTGGTCTGATGCTGACAAGGATGTTCAACTGATCCACCGTGGTCTTTATGCCGAATATAACCTGGTCTATGACCGGGGCACAAAGTTTGGTTTGGCCACAGGCCATGATGCCGATGCGGTGCTGATGAGCCTGCCACCCATGGCAAAATGGGTTTAATCCTGGCGCGTTAGATCGGCCAATACCTGTGCACGTTTTTCGGCCAACGGCCCGGTGCCATCTTTCCAGCGACGATGAATCCAGAACCATTGATCCATATGCTGGCGCACCTGAGCCTCAAGCCGGTTGTTGAAATCCTGCGTCATTGTCACCGCATCGGTGGGGGGGATTTCATCTTCGACCAACACATGAAAGCTGTGCCCGTCGGGATTGCGAATACCCCAGACCGGAATCAGCGGTGCGTTGTATTTTAATGCCATTTCAGCGGTCGCCAATGAGGTCAGCGCAGGCTGGCCAAAGAAGGTGAGCGGCACGCCGTCATGGGCGTTCAGATCGTTCAGGATCGCCACGACTCCGCCACCGCGCAGATGTTTGACCATCTGCATCATACCGCGCCGACCTTGTTCAAATAGTGGTTCGCTCACCGATCGCATCGCCTGCATGTAGTGTTTGTTGAAGGGCCTGTTGGTGAGCGGGCGGTAAAAGCCGCCCATGTGAAAGCCCTGTTCGATCATCGCCACGCGCGCGGCATTGAAATTGCCAAAATGACCGGTGACAAAAACCACTGGTCGGCCAGCTTTGCGCGCGGTGCGCAGGGTCTCTAATCCGGGGCCAGAGATGGGAACATTGCGCGCCAGTTCTTTGAATTCGCGAGAGTACATCTCCATCATGCTGCGCCCCGCGTTGTCAGGAACAGAGCGGGTCAGGGCACGAACATCGGCGGCGGATAGGTTTGGGCACGCATGGGCCAGGTTTTCCCGCACGCGGCGGCGATACCCGGCCAAGGGGGCCAGCACGCGTGCCGTCAGCCATCCGGCAACCGGGACGCGCCAGCGATAAGGCAGCACACGGGCAATCACCAAAGGCGCATAAAGTGCAGCCCCGATCAGACGTTCGGAGATTGGGATATTTTTGTTGGGTTGATCGGTCATGCCGTGGCGCGTTTCATATCGTTGAGGGCTTTGCAATACGCGGGGCGGGTGCCCATCGCAAGCCTGTTAGGGCTGGCGTGGCAAGCCGACACCAATCATGGAATCGCGCGTCACCAATTCCGCCAGTTCGCCCTGAGACAAATCATCCGTACCAGCCGGGCGCGCGGGCAACACGATATAGCGCATGTCAGCGGTGCTATCGTGGACGCGCAGCGTTGTGGTGTCGGGCAGGTTGAGGCCGAATTCACGCAACACCGCGCGCGGTTCAGACACAGCCCGCGAACGATACGCGCGGGTTTTGTACCAATCAGGCGGTAGGCCGAGCAGATTGCGCGGATAACAACTGCACAAAGTACACACGATAAGGTTATGAATTGTATCGGTATTTGCGACGGCAACCAGGTGCATTGGGCCGATGTCAAACCCCATGTCACGGCTGGCAGTCGAGGCGTCGGCCAAAAGCTGCGCTTTGAAATCCGGGTCAACCCAGGCGCGCGCGACAACTGCGGCACCGTGCGACGGGTTACGCGCATCCATCGCATCAATCTGGGCGGTGATGTCGGCTTGGGCTAAATGGCCCTTTTCCACCAGAATTTCACGCAGGGCGATTTCCATGGTTTGCCAATAGGTGAGTGGCTCGTCATTGTCGGGGCGAAACGGATGGCCCGAAGGGCTGAGATTGTCATGATCATGATGGTCGTGGGGCATCTGTTCAGACCCTTTCCAGCCAATGGTCGTAAACTTCGGCATCGATGGTGTCGGCAGGGTTTTCGGCGTTATCTCCCCAGACTTCTGCCATGGTAAAGCGGACACGATACAGCGGTTTGGGATCTGCCTTGTGACGATACGCCAATTGTTCGGGGTTAGCGAAATTGCCCAAATCCCGCTCAATTACGCCGGTTTTGCCGCGCAGATAATACGGCGCACGCACATGGCCCGGTGGATAGATGGCTTTGATGCGCACATGCTCAGCCATTGTTGGCCTCGCCATATGTGGGGCCGCGCGCCTGAACTTCGGCCATGCGGGTGCCCAGCTCTTCCAGGGTATAGAGCCCGGCTTCAATCAGGTTTTGATTGATCGAGGCGATCCATCGTTCGTAATAGCTGTATTTTTCAAAGGTGTCCTCGCCCATATCCTCAAGCGCGCGGCGCAGCCCGTCAACGCTCAGAAATCCCTTGTTGCCACATAAGACCATCAGCGCATCCACGCGTTTTTCCCATAGGGCAAAGTCGTGACCTTCCATTGGGATGGGGCCTGCGGGCATACCGCCCATATCGTGCCATCGGCGTCCGTCTGTATCGCTCATGATCTGAACCTAGGCGGGGCGCTATCGTCTGTCCAGCCCGAGGGATGTCTTGGTGCTTATTCGTCCCCAGACTCTTCGGGGATCAGCAGGGTAATGTCGCCACTGGCCTCTAACGTGCGGATGCCGTTGATAACAGCCGTCATTGCCTCTTCGCCATCCTGCGTTTTGATTTGGCCCATTTCGCTCATTTCCTCGCGCAAACCATCGGCCATGCGGGTGGACAGGTTTGAGAGCACGAATTCTGAGGCGGCCGCCATGTCATCACCGGCATCACTGGCAGCCTTTAGGGCCGTGGCCAAAACACTTTGGTCCACTTCACGGATGGCCTTGGGAATATCCAGCGCCTTGAGGCGTTCGGGAATATTGGTGAAGGTGAAAATGGCGCGCCGCACCAGTTTGGCAAATTCTTCATCTGTTTCATCCAGCCCCACCAGCACATCATCACGGGTGATCGCGGGCGAGAAATTGAGGATGGCACCGACACGTTCCACCGGGCCGTCGGCAAAGGCGGTTTCGGGGAGGTCATGCAATTGCGCGGCCAGTGACAGCCCGATGCGATCAACTGCGTCAGGGGTCACCGATTCGGTGCGTGACATTTCAAGAGCAATCTGGCGGGCGGCGCGGCCGGGCAGGCGGCCCAGCAAATCTGCTGCGCGCACCACCTCAAGTTTGGAGAGCATAACGGCAGCTACCTGGGTGCTTTCAGTTTCCAGGATTGGCAATAACTGCTCAGGTTCCGCCTTGCAGACCTGACTCCAGGGATCACCAAATTGGCGCACACCGGCCTCTTTGCGCAGCCGGGCGGCGGTTTGCGGGCTGATGCGCCCGTCCAGTGCTGATAGTGCCCCCGATACACCACGCGGAAAGACAAGGCCCATGGCCTCAATTTCATGGGCGAACTCGGCCACGACATCGGCCAAGGTGGAGCGATCAACATAGCGCATGGACCCCATCTGCGTGGTTAACCGCGCTTGCAATGGTTCGGGCAGGTCGGTCAGGGGCACTTCAGCGCCTTCGTTCAGCAAAAACCGCACGATAATGGCGGCCTTTTGCTGTCGGGTCAGGTGATCTGCGCCTGTGCGCGCAGGCCTGTGACCGGGCATTTGAACAGGCTCAATTCGAGCCAAAGGAAGAGGGTCGGACATCCGTGCGCCTTTGCTGTGGTCGTCACAGGGTAAGCAAGCGGAGTGAAGAAAAGTCTAAGGCCCAATGCAATTTCCATCCGTACCGGCAAGGTATTGAGACAATTGGACCTAATTCAAGCAGGTCAACAGGAGGCTTGCAGCACACCAGTGGCCCCACACCTGAGTAACACAAAGGCGCGGGGGCAGGGGATAGACATATTGCTGAGCCGGATTCCTAGTCTTTGAAGACCCGGGCAAAGATCGTATCTACATGTTTGGTGTGATAGCTCATGTCGAACTTCGCTTCGATCGCATCTGTCCCAAGGGCGGCACATACATCCGGGTCTGACAGAAGTTCTTCTTTGAAATCAGTGCGATGTTCCCAGACCTTCAACGCATTGCGTTGCACCATTGCATAGGCATCCTCGCGGCTGACGCCCGCCTGAGTGAGCGCCAAAAGCACACGTTGGCTCATCACCAAGCCGGGGAATTTGTTCATGTTATCCAGCATGTTGTCAGGAAAGATCAGCATTTTGTCGATCACACCGGTCAGACGGGCCAATGCGAAATCAAGCGTCACAGTGGCATCCGGGCCAATCATCCGCTCGACTGAGGAATGCGAAATATCACGTTCGTGCCAAAGCGCGACGTTTTCCATCGCAGGCACCACGGCCATACGCACCAGACGGGCCAGCCCAGTCAGATTTTCGGTCAGCACCGGGTTCTTCTTGTGGGGCATGGCCGACGAGCCCTTTTGACCCATCGAGAAAAACTCGGCCCCCTCCAGCACCTCGGTGCGTTGCATGTGGCGGATTTCAATGGCGACGTTTTCAACTGACGACGCAATGACACCCAACGTGGCAAAGAATGCAGCGTGGCGGTCACGCGGGATGACTTGGGTTGAAATCGGCTCGGGTGTCAGGCCCAGTTGGGCGCAAACGTGTTCTTCGACCGCAGGATCGACATTGGCAAATGTACCAACCGCACCCGAGATTGCACCGGTGGCGATTTCTTCGCGCGCCGTGCGCAGGCGCGTCAGGTTACGGTCCATTTCAGCATAAAACCGCGCAAAGGTCAGGCCCATGGTGGTGGGTTCTGCATGGATGCCGTGGCTGCGGCCCACACGCAGGGTGTCTTTGTGCTCCAAAGCGCGGCGTTTCAGGGCTGCCAGCAGGGCTTGCAAATCGTCAATCAGGATGTCAGCCGCGCGGGTCAGTTGCACGTTAAAGCAGGTGTCCAGCACATCAGAGGAGGTCATGCCCTGATGAACAAAACGCGCTTCGTCACTGCCCACATGTTCGGCCAGATGCGTGAGAAAGGCGATGACGTCATGTTTGGTGACGGCCTCGATTTCGTCAATGCGCGCCACGTCAAACTCAACGTCTTTGGCCTTCCATACGGCCTCGGCGTTTTCACGCGGGATCACGCCCAGATCGGCCATCGCATCACAAGCGTGGGCTTCGATCTCGTACCAGATGCGGAATTTGGTGGCGGGCTCCCAGATGGCAACCATTTCGGGGCGGGAATAACGGGGAATCATGTGACGAGCCTTTGGTTTATCGCTATGTGTTGGCGCGGGTTTAACCGGGCAGGCAGGAAGCGGCAAGGCAATGGCACTAACACTGGACGATTTTGAAGGCGCGTGGGTATTGGAACGCAGGATTATGCATGACGATGCCCCCGACGCCCAGTTTCGCGGCTCGGCCCGCTTTGCGCCAGATGGCGACGGGATGCTGTATGAAGAAAAGGGATTGCTGAAAGTTGAAGGCCACCGCCCGGTGAGTTCGCAACGCAGCTATCTTTGGCGCGAGGGCGAGGGGGCGCAGATTGACGTGATGTTTGACGATGGGCGCGCGTTTCATACGATTGACCCAACAGGGCCGCAGGCCACGCATTTCTGTGACCCTGACACCTATGAAGTGGCCTACCAGTTTGGCCAATGGCCTGACTGGATCAGCACCTGGAAGGTCAGCGGGCCACGCAAGTCATACAAGATGGTGAGCACCTACAGGCGCCCGGTACAGGGTGCAGATTAAGGCGCGCGGCGGCCTGTTAACCGGGGTGATGCACATCGCGGGGATGGCGTTGCAATGTCACCCCGCGCCAGCCAAAGGATAGCGCGGGGGATAGGTTTAGCTCAGCACCAGATGGGCCTGACCATCCGAGGTTTTCTCAACCGTGCGGCCTTGTGAGTTCAGCGTTGCTGTCACCTGTCGGCGCAAAGAGCTGAATTTGTCAGAGGCAACAACATCGACAGGTGTATCAAACACCACCGTTAGTTGCGTGTGGCTGTGGCCTTTGCGGCTGACTGATTTGATCAGGCCGACAAAGGCGTGGCCCAGATAGTGCCCCTGTACCGACTGGCCAATCTGCCAGCGTGGGGCAGGGGTGGCTGCACTTGCGGCGGC
This sequence comes from Roseovarius sp. UBA3070, assembly GCA_002366775.1. Lineage (GTDB taxonomy): Bacteria > Pseudomonadota > Alphaproteobacteria > Rhodobacterales > Rhodobacteraceae > Roseovarius. The sequence goes on from DFBW01000092.1 coordinate 15,895, forward strand.
AAGGGTGTTCCAGTCCCGGTATCCCCATTGGCGCGCCACGGTTTCAAGAGCTGCGCCATGAGACATGTTGCTGCCCTGATCCGCCAGAGTTGAGCGCAAACGACGGGCTTGCGATTTGAGGGCGTCACGAGAGGGTAAAGTTGTATTCGTCATGGTTTCTTCCTCGGTGGTGTCATGATCCGAGAGCGGGTGTTCGCCTTGCCACCCGGCTATGACACATGAGGTCAGAAACGAGAGGGCCTAGATAGGTTCAGAACTTCACCACAGGCCAATGGGCCTTGCGAACGGCGGGGGCCTGAACCCCTTGAAGAGCGCACAGATAGGCACTGTGCGCTCACGGGTCAAGGATGGGTCATAGGGGTGTTGCGCGAAAGGCTCAGCTATGTGCGTGGGTAGGAACCAGATCGCGCAGGGTTGAATAAATTAGCAAGGAGGCCCCCACGGGCGGCGTATAGAGCAGCATCGTGGCCCCCAGCGTGTAGATGGTCAGCCGTTTTGGCAGGGATGTCGCATCCTGGGGTGGCAGGATTTCCCCCTCGACATTCACAACCTCGGGTTCGTGCCCTTCAAACTGTGGCGTGTGGGCGCGTATGAAATCCGGGTCCAGGGTAATATCACGGGTATAGGCGCGATCCCTTTTGAAACCACGCTCACTGGGGGTGCGGGGCGCACCATCGTGGGGCGTGCTAAAGTCGCGGTTCAGGATTTCAGTGACAGTGTCCACCAATTCAGTGCCCACTGGCTGGGTGGCATCGGCGTGGAATACGGTTTCAAAGTTCAGGTAGCTGTCCATATGTGTCACCAGAATGTCTTTGACGAATTCGCAGGTTTCACGATTGACCAACAAATTACCGCCGCTGGTGGCGTGGCCCACAGCAAAAACCAGAAAGGACGCGCCGCCTTCATAGGCCGCGGGCAACCAGCCCATCAATACCCGCAGGCTGTCTCGTTCCAGAATGGCGATGTCATCGCTGTCCCAGATCAAGCTGCGCCGTGTCAGGCCAAAGGGGCGGAACGAAATATCCAGCTCTTCGACGATATCCTCGAAACTCTGAGTAGGGGGAACACGAAACTCTAAAGCAGCTATTGTTCCAAAAGTCTCCTCGGCCATTTTCCTGTCCTCACGGTTTGCTGTTGCTGAGTTCAGAAAACCGGTGAAATTTGTTCTAAATTGGCCCCAATTGGGTTCTGGGAGGGGCAGTCAGTACTGACAGGGTGCTTTGCGGGTATTTCACGCAAAAAACCGCCTACGACGGGCGCAGACGGCTTGGTGTGGGCTTGATTGCAATGATGTGATCTGGTGCGTCAGCCGTCGATCTTGGCGCCCATGATGGCGATGGCTTTTTGATAGACACCGGCCGCGTTCCATTCCTTGATCACACGGAAATTGGGCTGGCCTTCCTGATAACCTTTGCCGGGTTTCCAGCCCTTCTGGCGCAGGAAATTGGCGGTTGAGGTCAGCGCATCGGTCTGGTTGTAAAAATTCACACGCCCGTCGCCGTTGCCATCAACACCGTATTTGACGGCATTGCCGGGCAGGAACTGGGTATGGCCCAGCTCGCCATGTTTGGCGCCTTTGGTGGCGGGTGTGATCGTGCCCTGATCCACCAGTTTCAACGCGCCAATGGCATGGGGCACAAAGAAATCGGACCGCCGACAATCATAGGCCAGCGTCGTGATGGCCGACACAACCGAGCTGTCGCCCATAAAGCCGCCAAAACCGGTTTCCATGCCGTGAATGGCAATCACAACGCCCGCAGGCACACCGTATTGGCGCTCAATCGCGTCATAGAAGCTGGCGCTTTTGGCTTTGCGTTTGCGGCCCTGACTGATGATCGTATTTGCGCCACGCACTTTCATGAATTTATCAAGCGAGTATTTGAAGCTTTTCTGATTGCGATCGGCTGCAATGGTCTTGGTCGCGTATTTTGCCCCGGCAAGGGCCTGCAAGCCGCGCTGACCTACTCCGGCGCGTTTAGCTTGGGATGCGAATGCGCCTTTCCAAGCTTCAAACCCACCCGAAGTATTGCCACAGGGTGCGGCCACTGCGGCGGCTGGCATCAACCAAATTGTGGCGGCGACAACAGCGGCGAAACTTGTACGATACATAACAAGAGGCTCCCTACCCAAACTTCGGATCAAGTTTAGACAAGCCAGACATCGGAACAAGGGCAAACTTATGCCAACGGGACAATCCGCCCACTCCGAGCAGAAAGCGGGCGGCTGGGAGCCAGATCAACTGGCCCGTCGTTAAAGGCGAAACGCTTTAGGGAATGATTGTTTGAAGCACCGTGGCGGCTTGTGCCACTGATCCAAATGCCTGTAGCGCCATGAATGTGCCGGTCAGAGCCGCTGCCTGATTGGCCAGCCGCAGGTTTTCGCCACGCAACAGGTTTATCACGATCAGTGCAATGCCAACGGGAAGGCACAACAGGGCCACGGCCATGGACATAAACCAGGCCGAAAGACGTAAGATTGGGGTTCGCTCACGAATCTCGGGCGTGGGTGGTGCAACTTGATCCTCGAGGTCTTCATCGGGTTCTAAAAACGCGGTGCGCAACGCGCCTTGATCTGCGTCGGCAATGGCCCAGGCGGCATTATGTTGCAGCTGACGATCCAACCGCTCGCTGCATTCTTCGATCTTTTGAAGCGCCAATATGGGGTGTGATACCTGTGTATCAGGGCGTGGTGAATTTCCGGCTTCGCGTGATTTAACTATAGGGGTGCCCATTGCGTCTGTGGCGCTCAGGAACTCATTTCCAGTTAACACTGCTTTGTGTCCCGCCCATATCACATGGTCGGCGTGAAGTGCGATCTGCAACGCGCGTAACAAATGGGCCAGAACGGTATCGTTGCTGATTTGGCGGGCATCCGATGCACCGGTGCGACATAGAATTTGCAGTGACAACACCACGTCAGCGGGTTTGCCCAATGCGCCAACCAACTGATCCCTCAACAAGGCAATGCGCACCTGATGATGGATGGTCTTAATCTGCGCGCTGGTGTCGGATACAATCCGAATTCCAGCAACATGGTGTTGCAACGCCTCAAATGCGGCGCTGATATGATTGCCTGCTTCGACAATGTCGATCTCTCTCATATTGAGAAAAACCAGACCTGACGAAACCCATGTTGTGCCTGTCCCCATTTTGGGTGTCTCGCAGTGTTGTTATTGTTTGGTCGTCCCAAATATGTGACACGAGATCATGTGATCAGTTTGTTTCAATTATGGAAACATCGCGGCGAATTGGCTGGATTGAGGCACAAGCCCAAGAGCATCCCAAAAAGAAAGGGCGCCGGTTTGCGGCGCCCTTCGTTGGTGTATCTGGTTTTGCTGTAAGGTTGATTAGCAGCTGTAGTACATTCCGAATTCCACCGGGTGGGGGGTATGTTCATACAGCTCGATCTCTTCCATTTTGAGGTCGATATAGCCGTCAATCTGATCTTTGGTGAACACATCACCGGCCAGCAGGAAGTCATGATCAGCCGCCAGGGCCTCCATCGCTTCACGCAAGGAGCCACAAACTGTGGGGATGCCGCTCAATTCTTCGGCAGGCAGGTCATAGAGGTTCTTGTCCATCGCCTCGCCTGGGTCGATCTTGTTCTTGATACCGTCAAGGCCGGCCATCAAAAGCGCTGCAAAGCAAAGATAGGGGTTTGCTGCGGGATCAGGGAAGCGGGCCTCAACGCGCTTGGCTTTGGGGCTTTCGGTCCATGGGATGCGTACACAACCCGAGCGGTTGCGCGCTGAATAGGCGCGCAGAACCGGGGCTTCAAAGCCAGGAATCAGCCGCTTATAGCTGTTGGTAGCAGGGTTGGTGAAGGCGTTCAGTGTTTTGGCGTGCTTCAGGATTCCGCCGATATAATACAGTGCCTCTTGTGACAGGTCAGCGTATTTATCGCCTGCAAACAAGGGCTTGCCACCTTTCCAGATTGACATGTTTACATGCATGCCGGTGCCGTTGTCGCCGTAGATTGGCTTGGGCATGAATGTCGCCGTTTTGCCATAGGCCTGTGCCACGTTGTGGATCACATATTTGTATTTCTGCAACTCATCTGCTTGCTTGGTCAGCGAGTCAAAAATCAGGCCCAATTCGTGCTGACATGACGCCACTTCGTGGTGATGCTTGTCCACCTTCATACCCAGGCGCTTCATCGTGCTGAGCATTTCGGAACGGATGTCCTGGGCGTCGTCGGTGGGGTTCACCGGGAAATAGCCGCCTTTGAGGCCAGGGCGATGGCCCATATTGCCCATCTCATATTCGGAATCGGTGTTCCATGAGGCGTCGATTGCATCAACTTCGTAGGATACTTTGTTGATAGAATTGGAAAAACGCACATCGTCAAACAAGAAGAACTCAGCTTCGGGCCCCATATAGGCCACATCGCCGATGCCTGAGGATTTCAAGTAAGCCTCGGCCTTTTGCGCTGTGCCGCGCGGGTCACGGTTATAGGGCTCACCGGTGTCCGGCTCAACAACCGAGCAATGCACACAGATTGTTTTCTCGGCATAGAAGGGATCAACATAGGCACTATCAGTGTCCAACATCAGCTTCATGTCTGAAGATTCAATGGATTTCCAACCGGCAATCGAGGAGCCATCAAACATGAAGCCCTCTTCGATGAAATCTTCGTCCACCAGATCGGCGACGATGGTTACATGTTGTAGTTTGCCACGCGGGTCGGTGAAGCGGATATCAACATATTCGATATCCTCGTCCGCGATGGTCTTGAGCAGGTCTTTCGCGCTCATGGCAGTCTTCCTTCAGTTTATGGGTGTCTTACAGGGCGTCCGGGCCGGATTCTCCGGTGCGGATACGAATGGCTTGTTCAACCGGGCTGACAAAGATTTTGCCATCGCCGATCTTGTCGGTTTTGGCGGCGTCGGTGATGGCCTGAATGGCGGCATCAACCTGATCATCGTCCAGAACCACGTCAATTTTCACTTTTGGCAGGAAATCGACCACATATTCGGCGCCGCGGTACAGCTCCGTATGGCCTTTCTGGCGGCCGAAGCCTTTGACCTCAATCACCGAGAGGCCCTGCACGCCAACGTCTTGCAGCGCTTCTTTCACTTCATCCAGCTTGAAAGGCTTGATAATGGCTTCGATCTTTTTCATGGGGGCCTCCTTGGCGCGGTCGTCTTATAGCGTGAGACCACTTCTATTCTGGGTGCTCAATCGGATAGGGTGAAATGGGTGCATCCGGCAGCGTTGCCGTGATTTAAATGCACAAAAAATGGGCAGAATGCCCGGATATTATGCTGAATTGAATCGCAAAGGATTACCCCATGACCGAATTGCTAACCGCCGCTCAAATGCGTGCCGTTGAGAGGGCCGCAATTGAGTCGGGTGAAGTGACTGGCCTGGAGCTGATGGAGCGCGCCGGGCGCGGCGTGGTTGAGGCCGTGTTTGAGGCATGGCCCGAACTGGCCAAAACCACGCACCGCGCCGTGGTTCTGTGCGGCCCCGGCAACAACGGCGGCGACGGGTTTGTCGTGGCTAGGTTGTTGAAGGACTGGGGTTGGGACGTGGAGGTGTTTTTATATGGAGACCCCGCCAAACTGCCACCTGATGCGAAAGTGAATTATGAGCGATGGGGGGAGATGGGGGAAGTAATAGACTTCTACGCGTGCCAAGAGATCCATTTGATTGGGGGGCACAACAAAAAGACACGACGCTGGTCGACGGCCCCTCTTGAAACATGGGATGATCGTGTTTTGGTGGACGCCTTATTTGGAATCGGAGTGGATAAGCCTGCAGATGAGAGGATGCGCGAAGTTGTGAGAAATATTGAGTTGTTATCTGGCCCGAACAAACGCGTCGCCGTAGATTTACCCTCCTGGCTACACGCGGACACGGGCGTATTCGTAGACTATGCGCCTTGTGAACTTGGCAAGATGCATGAAGCTGTCGAGTTTGTACCAATTGAAGCAGACCTTACAGTGACATTTCATCGTGCGAAACGAGGACATGTCATGCGAGATGGGCTCTCTAAGTGTGGTAACTTGGTTATCAAGGGGATCGGGCTTTGATCACCGTCCTGCCAGAAATATCCCCTCAGGAGGCATGAATGTTTCGAGAACCACACACGCTTTCCAAAAGCGCCGCTATGACCATAGCTCTTCGCAAAGGCGAGGATGATCACAAATACACCCACGGCCACGCCCTGATCCTTTCCGGTGGCGCGGGCAAAACCGGGGCGGCGCGGTTGGCGGCAAGGGGCGCGCTGAGGATTGGGGCAGGGGTGGTGACGGTTGGTGTGCCGCCTTCGGCGCAGATGGAGGTGGCCGGGCAGATCACAGCCTTGATGTTGAAACGGGTTGAGGGGGCTGATGGGCTGGCCGAAGTGTTGCAGGACAAGCGGATCAATGCGCTGTGTCTGGGGCCGGGGCTGGGGCTGGAACGGGCGCGGGAGCTGGTGCCTGTGGCGTTGCGGCAAGGTGGGATTGAATCCCACCCTACGGTGTTGGATGCGGATGCGCTGTCGGCCTATAAGGATGACCCGGAGGCACTGTTTGAGATGTTGCACGAGGGGTGCGTGTTGACGCCCCATGGCGGAGAGTTTGCGCGGCTGTTCCCGGATATCGCTGAACAATTGAATTCTGTGCCTACCAAAGGCCCGGCCTATTCCAAAGTGGATGCCACGCGCGCGGCGGCGAAACGGGCGGGCTGTGTTGTGTTGTTCAAGGGCCCGGACACGGTAATTGCACATCCTGATGGGCGCTGTTCGATCAACTCGGCACAGTATGAGCGTGCTGCCCCGTGGCTGGCCACTGCCGGGTCGGGCGATGTATTGGCGGGGTTTATCACCGGGCTTTTGGCGCGTGGGTTTGATCCGATGCAAGCGGCGGAAACCGCGGCGTGGTTGCATGTGGAATGCGCGCGCAGCTTTGGACCGGGCTTGATCGCCGAGGATCTGCC
>DFBW01000092.1:22882-38802 GCA_002366775.1 Roseovarius sp. UBA3070
AAAAACCCCGGTGAGCAAACCGGGGTTGGTGATGGGTATCAGGCGGCTTGGGGGGCCTGTGCGGCATGGTGTGCCGCGGCATCGCTGGCCACTTCCAGGCCGTCTACATAGAGGATATGCGGGCGGTCAAAATCAAGCTCATAGAGCGTCATGTCCTGTTCGCCCTCGTCGGTGATGAATTCGCCATCTATCAGGCGATGTGCCTCAATCATGGCGGCGCCAACGGAACTGAACATCGCGGATGCACGCCAGTCACGGATCAAAACCGGCTGGCCTGCAGGCAACAGAACGTCACGTTCGGGGCGGGTATGACCCAGTGATCCTGCCTGAATGCGTACCGCGCGGGTGGTGATCTTGCGACTGCGCACAGATGTGACACGCGCCACGCCGCTATCACGCGTGATAACCCGGTCACCGACGCTCAGCTCTGGCACCGGCTTTTCGCCATCAAGCGTCAGGATGTAGCTGTCAGATTGCAGACCCGACACTTCAGAAGTTGGGGATTCATTAAGGGTACCTTTGGGATTTTTCCCACCGATACGCCCGACCGTTTTCGGTTTCATGGCGTTTCTCGCTTTAACACTGCCTCAGTATTTTCAACAGAATATGGCAAGAATCGGTTAATGTCGTGCCTTTTTTCGTGCACGCCCTGAAAAAAGCGCATTTTTTACTCTCGCATCCGGCAATCGGCTTTGTTAGAGAGCAGCAACACGCGCTTGGCTGCGTGGCAAAGTGCGGGTGTGGCGGAATTGGTAGACGCACCAGATTTAGGTTCTGGCGCCTATGGCGTGGGGGTTCGAGTCCCTTCACCCGCACCATTTTTCAAAGTGCTACCGCGCGGAGCGCTACTTGAGCACTGGTTTGGTTCTAGGTTGATCCTTTCCCTTTGTTTTAGGATGGTTTTGTTGCGCGCCTGATGTGGCTTGGGGATTATCCTTACACCGGTTTTCAATACGCCATCTGAACTGAGATAGACGCTTTGCGTTATCGTATAAGTGTTCACTTTGAGAGGCGGGTGAGCCGTGCAAGCAATCCGGGCTTTGACATTCGCGGCAAATTTGGTGAACTTTGCTGTGGGGACATCACATTAGCGGATGACCCGAACTGTGACAGATGGATAAGAAATATGGATTTCAGCATACGGCCAGAGACAGACAGGCAACTGGAGCGCGTCAAAACCATGATTCGGGATGAAATCATGCCGCGTGAGCACGCATTTCATGCTGAGGTCGAAATCGGAGATCGTTGGGAGTATACGCAAAAACAGAGCGAGATACTCGAAAGCCTCAAATCCAGTGCAAAGGCGCAAGGGCTATGGAATTTTTGGTTGACCGACAGTGCCAATGGGCAGGGGCTCAGCACGGTTGAATATGCGTATTTCGCAGAAGAAATGGGGCGCACCCCGCTGGCGGCGGAGGTGTTCAACTGCAATGCTCCTGACACCGGCAATATGGAGGTGTTTGAGAGGTACGGTTCGCAAGCTATGAAAGAGCGCTGGCTGGCCCCGTTGATGAGCGGTGACATCCGAAGCGCGTATCTGATGACCGAGCCGGATGTGGCCAGTTCAGACCCCACAAACCTGGAATTTGAATGCAAGCGCGAGGGCGACAGCTATGTTCTGAACGGCGAGAAATGGTGGGCCACGGGGGCCGGTGATCCGCGCTGTGCTGTCTACATTGTGATGGTGCGCACGGGCACAGAAGACGCCCACAAGCATCAGCGCCATTCCATGATTGTGGTGGATGCAGGCAGTGACGGGATTGAGGTGCTGCGCCCGATGCAGGTCTATGGCCATGATGATGCGCCACATGGGCACATGCATATCCGGTTTACAGATGTCCGCGTGCCAGCAGAAAATATGTTGCTGGGTGAAGGCTGCGGATTTGAAATTGCCCAAGGCAGATTGGGACCGGGGCGTATTCACCATGCGATGCGCGCCATTGGTCAGGCAGAAGCCGCTCTTGAGATGATGTGCCGTCGGTCATTGGACCGGGAAGCTTTTGGCAAACCACTGGCGCAGCTGGGCGCCAATTTTGACATCATAGCCGATTGTCGGATGGAGATTGAACAGGCGCGCCTGTTATGCCTGAAAGCGGCCTGGATGATGGATCAGGGGGATGCCCGCGCGGCTGCCCCATGGATTAGCCAGATCAAAGTGGTTGCCCCGCGTATGGCGCTGAAGGTGGTGGATGAAGCCGTGCAGATGTTTGGCGCGAAAGGCATCAGCCAGGATGTACCACTGGCCGCAATGTGGACACATCTGCGCACATTGCGTCTGGCAGATGGGCCGGATGCGGTGCACCGCCGACAAGTGGCACGCGCCGAGTTAAAGCGCTATTCACAAAGACCAGGTTACTGATTGGCAATCGGGGTAACGCCTTGTTGAAAGGCCAAGGGGCACAACGAGCCTGAAAAAGTGCACGAGCCCTTGCAGCCGCTTTGGCGCAACACTAAGACTCCTTTAGGAACTTTCCCTTAAGGGATGGTTAGACATGGTGAGGCAGGTAAAGATGAACGATCCGATTGACACATATATGAACACCCTCGTGCCCATGGTGGTGGAACAAACCAGCCGGGGCGAGCGGGCCTATGACATTTTCTCGCGCCTGCTGAAGGAACGGATCATCTTTCTGAGCGGTCCTGTGCATGACGGTATGTCGAGCCTGATCGTGGCCCAGCTTTTGCATCTTGAGGCAGAAAACCCGGCCAAGGAAATCTCGATGTATATCAACAGCCCCGGCGGCGTGGTGACATCCGGCCTGTCGATTTATGACACGATGCAATACATCCGCCCAAAGGTCAGCACATTGGTGATCGGGCAGGCGGCCTCGATGGGCAGCCTGTTGTTGACCGCCGGTGAAAAGGGCATGCGCTTTTCGCTGCCCAACAGCCGGATCATGGTGCATCAGCCTTCGGGTGGGTATCAGGGGCAGGCAACGGATATCATGATCCACGCCGAAGAGACTCTGAAATTGAAGCGGCGTCTGAATGAAATTTATGTACGCCACACCGGCCAGACTTTGAAAAAAGTCGAAGAGGCGTTGGAGCGCGACAATTTCATGACAGCCGAGGATGCCAAAGCCTGGGGTCTGATTGACGAGATCGTGGAAAACCGTGCCAAAGCGGATGGCGAAGAAAGCTGAAACCGGTCGGTCACAACCCGCCGGTGGCGTGCGAATTTCACATTGTGATGCTTGGGCACCTGCCGTAAGCTGAGCGCAAATAAGACGGGCCGGGCCTTTGGTGCTCAGGCGATCCGGGGCTAAAAGGTAAAAAACTGATGGCAAACAACTCTGGCGGCGATAGCAAAAACACCCTTTATTGCAGCTTTTGCGGCAAGAGCCAGCATGAGGTGCGCAAGCTGATTGCCGGCCCGACTGTGTTCATCTGCGACGAATGTGTCGAGCTGTGCATGGACATCATCCGCGAAGAGACCAAAACAGCCGGTCTGAAAGCTACCGATGGTGTGCCCACCCCGCGTGAGATTTGCGGTGTGCTGGACGATTATGTGATTGGTCAGGCAATGGCCAAACGGGTTTTGTCGGTCGCTGTGCACAATCACTACAAACGTCTGGAGCATTCCGGCAAAACCGGTGAGATTGAGCTGCAGAAATCGAACATTCTGCTGATTGGCCCCACGGGCTGCGGCAAAACATTGCTGGCCCAGACGCTGGCACGCATTTTGGATGTGCCCTTCACCATGGCCGATGCCACCACCCTGACCGAAGCGGGCTATGTGGGCGAAGATGTTGAAAACATCATCCTCAAGCTGCTGCAATCCTCTGAATATAATGTGGAGCGTGCTCAGCGTGGCATCGTTTACATTGACGAGGTCGACAAGATTACGCGTAAGTCGGAAAACCCGTCGATCACCCGTGATGTATCGGGTGAAGGTGTGCAGCAGGCATTGCTGAAGTTGATGGAAGGCACGGTTGCGGCTGTGCCCCCCCAAGGTGGGCGCAAACATCCCCAGCAGGAGTTCCTGCAAGTGGACACCACCAACATTCTGTTCATTTGTGGCGGGGCCTTTGCGGGCCTCGACAAGATCATCGCAGCGCGCGGCAAGGGCAGCGCCATGGGCTTTGGCGCTGATGTGCGAGATGTGGAAACCCGTGGCGTTGGTGAGATTTTTACCGAGTTGGAGCCGGAAGACCTGCTGAAATTCGGTTTGATCCCGGAGTTTGTTGGCCGCCTCCCGGTGATCGCCACGTTGGAAGACTTGGACGAAGATGCGTTGATCACTATCTTGACCGAACCAAAGAACGCCTTGATCAAACAGTATCAACGCCTGTTTGAGTTGGAAACGGTGCAGCTGACGTTCACCGAAGACGCACTGAGCGCTATTGCCAAACGTGCGATTGAGCGCAAAACTGGCGCGCGCGGTCTGCGCTCTATTCTCGAAAGCATTCTGCTGGACACAATGTTTGACCTGCCAGGAATGGATGATGTCGAAGAGGTGGTTGTTAACGAAGAAGCAGCCAATTCCGACGCGCCTCCGCTGATGATCTATGCGGATGCCAAGAAGGAAGGTAAAAGCGCCGGATAAAAAGGTTCGCCCGCTAGAACCTTGCTAAATGCTGAACTCTTGGCGCGCGTTTCTCTTTGACGTTTGCCGGTTTGCGCATCTCTGCCGGCCACAACCCCGCCAGGATATCTATCCGAGGTGAGACAGTTCAGGCTTGGTCGGCAGGATTTGGCCCACTGAGTGTTTCTGACGTTGGGCTGGATGTTTTCTCTTTTGAGCTGTCGCTGGTGCCGACCTCATCCGTGAAGTATATCAATGCACAAAGTACCAGCGCGCCAAACACGATTGCTATAAGTAATCTCAACTTAATCTCCGTTCTGTTCCAATCACACTGTAGCACCGCCCAGAGTGGGCGGGCTATGCTAAAAAGAGTATGATAGACTGAAATTGCAACCCTTGACAGAGTTTATGTGGTCTGGACCTTTGGCCACAGATGCGCCATAGAATGTATGAGTTTTCGGAGGGCGGCATGGGTATTTTCAGAACAGTTTTGCGCGCGTTCACTTGGTGGGACGGCTCGACACTTAACACCCAGCTATGGAGCTGGCGAAAAGGCGTGAAAGTGGGGGAAGACCAGCAGGGCAACCGCTATTTTCGCAACCGCGATGATTCCCGTCGCTGGGTGATGTTCAACGGCGAGGCCGAAGCCAGCCGCGTTAACCCTGACTGGCATGGCTGGTTGCATCACACATTTGACGCCCCTCCAACCGATCAACCCCTGGCGAAAAAGCCATGGGAAAAACCGCATGAAGAAAACATGACCGGCACAGCGATGGCCTATGCGCCTGCTGGGTCGATCCGTAAGGCTGTCCCGGTGGATCGCGGCGATTACGAAGCCTGGTCACCGGAATAGGCGGCAATCATGTCCGAAAACACCACCGAAGTGATCGTCGGCGGGGCCGTTCTGGCCGCTGCCATAGGGTTTTTGGTCTATGCAGGTCAGATGACCGGCGTGACCACTGGGCATACTGAATACCCGTTGATGGCCTCGTTCCGCAGTGCAGACGGCGTGGATGTGGGTACGGATGTGCGTTTGGCCGGTGTGAAAGTAGGCCGTGTCACCGCAGTGGAGTTGGATCCTGAAACATTCCGGGCCGAAACGGCCTTCACCGTGCGCGCAGGTATCCAAGTGCCTGACGATAGCGCTATTGCCGTCAGTTCCGAAGGGTTGTTGGGCGGCAATTATGTGGAAATACTGCCCGGCGGGTCGCCTTTCACACTGACGCCCGGCGATGAGATTGAATTCACCCAAGGCTCGATCAGCTTGATTTCACTGCTGATGAAATTCGTGGCAGGTGACAGCGAGGAAACATCCGAATGATCCGGGCGGCACTGTTGTGTGCATTGGCGTTCAGTCAACCAGCCATGGCACAGCAAGTCACCAAAGGGCAGGGCGCATATCTGCGTTGGCTTGATAAGGTGGACGGTCAGGTCACGGATATGGATCTGGTCAATGGCGGTATCTATGAGATTGGCCGCCTGAAAGTGCACCTGAAAGAATGCCGCTATCCATCCGGTAACCCGTCGGGCGATGCGTTTGCCTATGTCACCATCGCCGAAGAGGGGGCCAAAGCCCCGGCGTTTGAGGGTTGGATGGTGGCCTCATCCCCTGCGTTGAGTGCGTTGGAGCATCCACGCTATGACGTTTGGGTCATGCGGTGTAAAACCTCCTGAGGCTTGTCGCCAACCGGAAAACCCGTGATCTGTGCATCCCGTTTCAGGGCCGCGTTTAACAATACATGATACTCGCGCCGCGGAATTTCGATCGCCCCCAGGCTGCTCAGATGATCGGTGATGAACTGGGTATCAAACAGGTCAAACCCGCAGCGCCGCAGATGATCCACCAGATGCGCCAATGCAAGTTTTGAACCATCTGTTTGACGCGAAAACATGCTTTCGCCAAAGAATGCAGCGCCAATACTGACGCCGTACACACCGCCCGCCAAAGTGCCGTCGATCCAGACTTCCAGTGAATGCGCCTGACCTCGGTGATGCAATTTTTGATAAAGATCAAATATTTGCGCGTTTATCCAGGTTTCAGAACGCGCAGCGCAGCCTTTGACCACATCTTCAAAACACTGGTTCAAGGTCACATCATACCCCCCCCGGCGCATCCTGCGCGCCAATGAACGTGATATGTGGAACCCGTCCAGGGGCATGATCCCGCGATCTGCCGGATCAACCCAGAAAATCTCAGGGGTATCTCGGCCTTCCGCCATGGGAAAGACACCCTGCGCATAGCCCCGAAGCAAAATGTCGGGGGTGAGAGGGAGGTCAGCGTTTGTCATGCCAAAGCGCGGTGTGCATCAATCCTGAAGATTGGTTTCCAACCAATGCTCCAACCAGTGGATGTTGTACTCGCCAGAGAGAATATCCGGTTCCTGCAACAGGGCGTGAAACAGCGGCACGGTGGTATCGACACCATCCACGATCAGCTCGGACAGGGCGCGGTTCAGACGCGCCAAAGCCGATGCACGATCACGACCATGCACAATCAGTTTGGCGATCAGGCTGTCGTAATAGGGGGGGATTTTGTACCCGTCATAAAGAGCAGAATCCATGCGCACGCCCAATCCGCCGGGGGCGTGAAACTGAGTGATCGTGCCAGGGCGTGGTGAAAATTCGGGCAGTTTTTCGGCATTGATGCGCACTTCGATGGCATGGCCATTGATCACCAGATCATCTTGGGTGAAAGACATTGGCAGGCCTTCGGCCACGCGGATTTGTTCACGCACCAGATCGACGCCAAAGATGACTTCGGTGACGGGGTGTTCCACCTGCAAGCGCGTGTTCATTTCGATGAAATAGAACTCGCCATTCTCATACAGAAATTCGATCGTGCCCGCGCCGGCATAGTCGATACGCGCCACAGCATCGGCGCAGACCTTACCGATGCGGTCGCGTTCTTCTGGGGTGATTGAGGGGCCGGGGGCTTCCTCAAACACCTTTTGGTGGCGCCGTTGCAGCGAGCAATCACGCTCTCCCAAATGCACGGCTTTGCCTTTGCCATCCCCAAACACCTGAATTTCGATGTGGCGCGGCGTGGTCAGATATTTCTCAATATAGACCTCGTCATTGCCAAAGGCGGCTTTGCCCTCGGAACGCGCCGTCATAAAGGCATGTTCCATCTCATCGGCGTTTTGCGCGACCTTCATGCCGCGCCCGCCGCCGCCCGCCGTGGCTTTGATGATAACGGGATAGCCCATTTCCTCGCCCAGTTTTTTGGCCTCGCTCAAGGTGGGCACGCCACCGTCAGAGCCGGGAACGCAGGGCACACCAAGGTTTCTCATGGTGTCTTTGGCGGTGATTTTATCGCCCATGATGCGGATGTGTTCGGCGGTGGGACCGATGAACGCCAGGTCGTGATCTTCGACAATCTGCACGAAGTTGGCGTTTTCCGACAAAAAGCCATAGCCGGGGTGAATCGCCTGAGCGCCGGTCACTTCGCAGGCGGCAATAATTGCGGGGATCGACAGATAGCTGTCGGTGCCCGAGGGCGGGCCGATGCAAACAGATTCGTCCGCCATGCGAACATGCATGGCATCACTGTCGGCCGTGGAATGCACCGCGACCGTCTGGATACCCATTTCACGCGCTGCGCGAATGACACGAAGGGCAATTTCGCCCCGGTTGGCGATCAGGATTTTTTCGAACATTGCAGCTGTGCCTTATTCGATGATCATCAAAGGCGAGCCGTATTCAACAGCCGCGCCATCCTCGACCAGGATGCGTTTGACCGTGCCAGCGCGTGGCGCCGGAATATGGTTCATGGTTTTCATCGCTTCCACGATCAGCAATGTGTCACCTTCGCTGACCTGATCACCGACGTTCACAAACGAAGGCGAGCCGGGTTCGGCCTGCATATACACGGTGCCAACCATGGGGGAGGTGACCGCACCGGGGTTGTTGGCGGGGTCATCTGCCGGGCCTGTGGCCTCTTCAGCAACAGGAGCAGCGGCGGCGGGCGCAGGCATAGCCGCAGCAGGCATAGCGATGTGCGCGGCGACCTCTTGCTTGCGGCTGACGCGCACATTCAGGCTGTCGTTTTCGCCATAGTCGCGTTTGACCTGCAATTCAGTCAGGTCATTTTCGTTCAACAGTTCAGCCAGAGCTTTGATGAATATAACATCGGAGTCATGCGGGTTTTTAGGCATCAGGTTCCTCGACCATTGTGGTGGGTTAACGGAGCGTCACCACATTTCTTTTTTTCGCTTATAGGCCAAGCCTAAGCCTGAGAAAAGCGGGCATTTCACCCTTCGAAATGGGCCCTTTGGCAGCAGATTGCGAGGGGCGGGCAAATAAATTTAGTCTCACAGGGGCATCCCTGATAGTTTTGCCACCAATTCGGCCAGTTTTCGGGCTTGAAACTTTTCCAGTAAACGCGCGCGGTACACTTCGATGGTGCGATAGCTGAGCCCCAGTTCACGTCCGATTTCCTTGGAGGTCATGCCTCGGCACGTCAAGATTGCCACTTCGCGTTCGCGCTGTGTCAGGGCCACAAGGGGGCGGTCATCTGACAGATCCGCAAATGACCAGATGCCTTGGCGAAACGGATCTTCCGGCGTCAATGATTGGCCTCGTACCCGGCACCAGAACATGCTGCCGTCGCGCCTTCTCATGATCCGTTCATCGTTGTACCGCCCAGTCAGGCGCATCTGGGACAGGCTGCGCTTGCCAATACGGTTGTAGTCGTCAATCGACGGGTAAAACCTGGCCAGTGGCACTCCTGCAAATTCTTTGGGCGCGCCGCCGAATGTAGCGGCAAACAACTGATTGCATTGCTGAATGATCCGGTTTTCCAGAACACACAGGCCCACCGGGGCATGATCAAAGGCAATATCGCGTATATCCATGGGTACGAGTATGGCCTTACGGGTCCACATGGGCAAACCCAAAGGCCGCGCCGTAAACCGCCAGATGGCCCGCCCAACCCGATGCCGCTTGAGCAAGGAAAAGGGCCGCATTTCCGGCGCTGACCCTCAGAGTGGGGGCCGATGAACCGGGACACAGGCCCCTTCTAAGGGATGGTGCAGACACCTGAGACAACCAGCCTGTGCAGGCCATCGGTAAGTGTGATCTAGCTTCCCATTCGGTTTTTGATCAAATCGTCCACCACCGACGGATCTGCCAAAGTTGAAGTGTCCCCCAATGACCCATAGTCATTTTCGGCGATCTTGCGCAGGATACGGCGCATGATTTTGCCAGACCGGGTTTTGGGCAGGCCGGGTGCCCATTGGATCAGGTCAGGGCTGGCGATTGGGCCGATTTCGGCACGAACATGGTTGCGCAGCTCGGTCTTTAGTTCATCGGTGTATTCTTCGCCAGCCATCAACGTGACATAGCAATAAATCCCCTGTCCTTTGATGTCATGCGGATAGCCGACAACGGCGCTTTCGGCCACTTTGGGGTGGGCCACCAATGCGCTTTCGACCTCGGCCGTGCCCATGCGGTGGCCAGAAACGTTGATCACATCATCAACGCGCCCGGTGATCCAATAATCGCCGTCCTCGTCCCGGCGACAGCCATCGCCAGTAAAGTAATACCCTTTGTAATCTGAGAAATAGGTCTGCATGAAGCGTTCATGATCCCCCCAGATGGTGCGCATCTGACCGGGCCAGCTGTCGGCGATGCACAGCACGCCTTCAACGCCGTTCCCTTCAATCACATCACCCGAAGTCGGCTCCAGCACCACCGGCTCAATCCCAAAGAACGGTTTCATCGCCGAGCCGGGCTTGGTGGCATGTGCACCGGGCAGGGGGGTCATCAGGTGACCACCGGTTTCGGTCTGCCACCAGGTGTCCACGATCGGGCAGCGCCCGCCGCCAACCACGTCTGAATACCAGTTCCAGGCCTCGGGGTTGATGGGTTCACCCACTGTGCCCAGTATTTTCAGGCTGCTCAGATCACAGGATTCCACAAAGGAATTGCCCTGGCCCATCAATGCCCGCAAAGCCGTGGGGGCCGTGTAGAACTGATTGACCTTGTGCTTTTCGCACACCTGCCAGAAACGGCTGGCGTCCGGGTAGGTGGGCACGCCCTCAAACATCAGCGTCGTGGCGCCATTGGCCAGAGGGCCATAGACGATATAGCTGTGCCCGGTGACCCACCCCACATCAGCAGTACACCAGTAAACATCGCCGTCGTGGTAATCAAACACCAGTTCCTGGGTCATCGCCGCATAGGTCAGATAGCCCCCCGTGGTGTGCACCACGCCCTTGGGCTGTCCGGTCGAGCCTGAGGTGTAGAGGATAAACAGCGGATCTTCGGCATTCATTTCTTCGGGCGGGCAATCGGCACTGACCTTCTCGGCCTCCTCATGCCACCAGAAATCCAACCCATCACGCCATGCGATCTGATCGCCGGTGCGTTTGACCACAAGGCATTTCACCTCGTTATAATCGTTCAGCAGGGCGAGGTTCACATTGTCTTTCAGCTTGGTCGCACGACCGCCGCGCGGGGCGTGATCTGCTGTCACCACCAGTTTGGCATCACAGCCATTCACCCGCGCGCCCAATGCATCAGGCGAGAAGCCGGCAAAGACGATAGAGTGAATCGCACCAATGCGCGCACAGGCCAACATGGCATATGCGGCCTCGGGGATCATCGGCATATAGATGACCACGCGGTCGCCCTTGCCTACGCCCAATGCTTTGTAAACATTGGCTATTTTGCTGACCTGATCGTGCAGCTCATTGTAGGTGATATGCTTGGCTGCCTCATCCGGGCTGTCGGGTTCCCAGATGATTGCGGTTTGGTCCCCGCGTGTGGCCAGATGCCGGTCAACACAGTTGGCGGCCACGTTCAGCGTGCCATCTTCAAACCATTTGATTGACACGTTGCCGAACTCATAGCTGACATTCTTCACCTTGGTAAAAGGTTTCATCCAATCAATGCGTTTGGCTTCATTGGCCCAGAACCCATCGGGATCTGAAATGGAGGCCGCATACATGGTGTCGTATGTCGCGGCATCAATATGGGCGTTGGCCGAAAATTCAGCCGAGGGAGCGTGCGTTGTATTTGTCATGACGAGCCTTTGTTGGTTTGGTTCGTTGTCAGTCGGTTTGTGTGTCCAGACAGGCGGGCACACAAGGGGCCATCCTCAGATCGCCAGGTATTCTGCGCGGAGTGCTTCGTCTTCCAGGACTTCTGCGGCGGTGCCATCAAAAACGATGCCGCCCGTGTCCAGAATGACCGCGCGGTCTGATAGCTCCAGAGCGCGCACGGCGTTTTGTTCAACGATCACTGTGGTGATGCCTTGTTCTTTGATAATGTTGAGCGTCTTTTCAATCTCATCCACAATCACCGGGGCCAGACCCTCGTAGGGTTCATCAAGCAGCAGCACCTTGATGTCACGCGCCAATGCGCGCGCCACGGCCAGCATTTGTTGCTCACCACCAGACAGGGTTACGCCCTCTTGCTTGCGACGTTCCGCCAGGCGCGGAAACAGATCATACAGACGTTCCAGCGACCAGCCGATAGGGGGCGCGATCTGCGCCAGTTGCAGGTTTTCTTCAACCGTCAGGCCGGGGATGATGCAGCGGTCTTCGGGCACAAGCCCGATGCCGGCCGCCGATGCCTCATGTGCAGACATGTTGTGAAGCGGCTGGTGATCCAGCCAAATTTCGCCGTGCTGTACCTGCGGGTTGGCCATGCGCGCAATAGAGCGCAGCGTGGTGGTTTTGCCAGCCCCGTTGCGGCCCAGAAGGGCAAGAATTTCGCCCTCATGTACGTTAAAGCTGATGCCCTGCACGATGTAGCTTTCACCGTAGTAAGACTTCAAATCCCAGATCGACAGGTAGGCGGGCGCTGTTTCAGCCACGTTGCGGTTCTTTGAGAAATCCGGTTTGACGTTCATGATCTCTCTCCTTACGCGCTCTCGCCAAGATACGCTTCACGCACCTTGGGATGGCCTTTGATGTTGTCGGGCGTGTCTTCCACCAGCGGGGTGCCTTGGGCCAAAACGGTGATCCGTTCTGCCAGGGAAAACACAACATGCATATCATGTTCAATGATTGCGATGGTGATGTCACGCTCTTCTTTGATCTGCTTGAGCAGGTCGATAGTGGCGTTGGTGTCGGCGCGGGCCATGCCGGCAGTTGGTTCGTCCAGCAACAACAAGCGTGGATTTTGGGCCAGACACATGCCGATTTCCAACCGGCGTTTGTTGCCCCGGCTCATCGCGGCCGAGTGATCATGACGCGCATCGGCCATATTCAGGCTTTCCAGCATATGTTCGGCCTGCTCGATGATCTCTTTTTCGTTCTCGGTATGCTCGATCGCGTGCAGCCGAAAGGCGCCATCGCGCCGCGCAAAGATCGGGATCATCATATTTTCGATCACACTCAGATCGCCAAATATCTCAGGAGTTTGAAACACCCGCGAAATGCCCATCTGGTTGATCTCAAACGGCTTGCGCCCCAGGACGGACTGCCCGTCAAACATGACCGATCCGGTGTCAGGCACCAGCTTGCCAACCAACACATTCAGCAAGGTGGATTTGCCCGCCCCATTGGGGCCGATGATGGCGTGCACGGTTTGGTCTTGCACGCTGAGGTTCACATCCCCCAGCGCTTGCAGGCCGCCAAAGCGTTTGTTGACGTTTTTGACTTCAAGAATTCCCATCTTAACGTCTCCTTATTCTGCAGGGGTGGAGTGAGAGGCTTTGTCTGCATCGTCATCCGTCTTTTTGCGACGGAACAGCCGCGAGATACGTTGCCCCCCTTCAACCAGCCCGCCGGGCAGGAAGATGATAACCACCATGAAAAGCACACCAAGGCTAAGGTGCCAGCCCTTGCCGACGAAGAAGTGCAGCACGCCGACGATGGCGTCCTCCAGCCCGTCGGGCATGAAGCTGAGCCATTGGTGCAGAACCGAGTCGTTGATTTTCGACAGGATGTTCTTGAAATACTCGTTGAAGCCCGCGCCCACGATAGGGCCGATCAGCGTGCCGACACCCCCAAGAATGGCCATGATCACGATCTCGCCCGAGGCGGTCCAGTGCATACGCTCGGCCCCCGCCAGAGGATCCATCGAGCTGAGCAAACCGCCAGCCAGACCCGCATAGATGCCCGAGATAACGAAGGCTGCCAGAGTGTAAGGCTTGGTGTTCAGGCCGGTATAGTTCATCCGCTGCTGGTTGGATTTCACCGCCCGCAGCATCAAGCCAAACGGGCTGCGGAAAATGCGGATCGACACATAAAACGAGATCAGCATGATGAAAGCGCACAGGTAATACCCGGCGTTGAAAGTGAAGAGCCAAGAGCCGATTTCAAGCTGAACGCTGTCTCGCATGGCGATGCCAAAGAAGTTGGTCACCGGCAGTGAGCCTTCACTGGAGACCGCGCCGCCCAGAATACGAGGGTCATTCAGCGACAGCTGCAACCCGGTTTCGCCATTGGTCAGGTTATAGCTGGACGCAGGGTTGCCCAGCACCGAGTAGGCCAGATTGTAACACATCTGCGCAAAGGCGAGTGTCAGGATCGAGAAGTAGATCCCCGAGCGCCGCAGGCTGACATAGCCGATCAGCAGGGCAAAGACGCCTGAGACAACCATCGATAGCAGGATCGCAGGAATAACGTTCATGCCGATCAGTTTGAACATCCAAACTGCCGAATATGATCCTATCCCCAGAAAGGCCGCGTGCCCAAAAGAGAGGTAACCCGTGAGGCCAAAGAGGATGTTGAACCCGATGACAAGGATGCCAAAGATGACAAAGCGTTGCATCAGATCGGGATACCCGGCGTTGAACATCTGCGCCATCGATGACCCCTCAGGAAAGGGGTTCAGGATGAAGGGCGCGAACAGGGCCATGATGGCCACGATGATCAGCAGGGTCGTGTCTTTTTTGTTCAGTCCGAGCATGGCTTAATCCTCCATCACGCCCTTGCGGCCCATAAGGCCTCGGGGGCGGGTCAGAATAATGATGATGGCGACGAGATAGATGATGATCTGGTCAATGCCGGGGAAGATGTTTTTGACCTCATTCATTGAGGCAAAGCTCTCCAGGATACCCAACAGGAACCCGGCCAGAACCGCACCCGGCAAAGAGCCCATGCCCCCCACAACCACCACCACGAAGCTGAGAACCAGAAAGTCCATGCCCATGTGATAATTGGGGGAATTGATCGGTGCATACATCACACCTGCCAGCCCGGCCACCGCCGCGGCGACCCCAAACATAATGGTAAAGCGGCGGTCAATATTGATGCCCAGCAGCTCAACTGTTTCCCGATCAGCCATGCCTGCGCGTACAACCATGCCGAAGGTGGTGAATTGCAAAAAGGCAAACACCCCGCCGATGATCAGTGCCGAGAAGGCAAAATACACCATGCGCCAGTAGGGATAGATGATGGCGTTGGCTTCATATCCCAACAGGACACCGAAATCAAAGCTGCCACGGAACACTTCGGGTGCGCCGGTAGGGATCGGGTTGGCACCGTAGATTGCCTTGATCACCTCTTGCAGCACGATCGCCAGACCAAAGGTCACAAGGATCTGGTCGGCATGTGGACGTTTGTAGAAATGTTTGATCAGCCCACGCTCCATGATGAAGCCGATGGCAATCATGATCGGGATGGAAAACAGGATCGCAAGTGGCACGGCCCAGTCGATGATGGCAGCACCTGTTTCGGGGCCAAACCAGCTTTCGATATAGGTCAGTTTGACCTTCAGGGGGTTGCCCAGGAAATCGGTTTTGGTTTCGTCGATCACCTCATAGCTGGCGTTCAGGATTTTTGACAAGGTCACGGCGCAGAACGCCCCGATCATGAACAAAGCGCCGTGGGCAAAATTGACCACGCCCAATGTGCCAAAAATCAGCGTCAGACCAAGGGCGATCAGCGCATAGGCCGAGCCCTTGTCGAGGCCGTTGAGAATTTGAAGAAGAATTGCGTCCATTGTTCCCACCCATGGGTTAGAGAAGCGGTGGTAAAACCGATTGGGTTAGAAGTGTCCCGGCCCACATGTTTCAGGGGCCGGGACGAATGTTTGATTAGGCGCCGTTATTACAGCTGCCCAGGCTTCCGCCTGCAAACATTGGGTGGTCGGCAGGGTAGGTAACCTGTGCCGCCGGAGTAACTTCGACAATTTCAAGAAGGTCGAACTCCGAGGTTGGGTTCTCTTTTCCGCGCACAACCAGAACGTCTTTGAAGCACTGGTGATCTTCGGCACGATAAAGTGTCGCGCCATTGCCCAGACCGTCGAATTCGAACCCTTCGAGGGCTTCAACGACGGCACATGGTGCAAACGAGCCGGCACGGGTTACTGCATCTGCATACAGCAGGGTCTGACAGTAAACAGTGTGGGCCGCCTGGCTGGGTGGGAAGCCGTATTTGGTGCCGAAGGATTTCACAAAGGCCTTGGAGGCTTCATCCTGCAGCGACCAGTGCCAGTTGGT
>DFBW01000092.1:38969-47719 GCA_002366775.1 Roseovarius sp. UBA3070
GCGATATAGGATGAGAAGTCAGTCGCCGCCAGCGGGGTGCGCACAGCATTAACAGTGTTCCAGCCCAGAGCTTCGGTTGACGCTTTGATCGATTCTTCCTGCGTCCAGCCCCAGGTGTAGTCGGCTGTCAGGTGATAGGCGTTACGATCGTTGCCATAGAGGCTTTCCAGAACCGGAGCCAGAGCCGCGCCCGACATGTAGCCGTTAAAGAAGTGACGGAAGCCGTTGGCTTTCTTGTCTTTGCCGGTAGTGTCGTTTGAGTGGGTCAGACCGGCCATGAAGATCACGCCAGCTTCCTGGCACAGACCTTGAACAGCAACAGCCACGCCCGAGGACGAGCCGCCTGTGATCATGATCGCGCCGTCTTTTTCGATCATCGATTTTGCAGATGCGCGGGCTGCGTCAGATTTGGTTTGTGTGTCGCCGGTGACATACTCAACCTTCTTGCCCAGGATGCCGGTCCCATCCAGCGCTTTGGAGCTGAAGGTGTTCATCATGCCGCCGTCGCCGCCACCGTTCAGGTGCTCAACAGCCAGCTCATATGCGCGCAATTCATCTGCGCCCTCGTCGGCATAGGGGCCGGTTTGTGGCACGTTAAAGCCCAGGGTGACGGAGCCGCCAGTTGGGTCATTGGTGAAGGCATGCGCGGATGCGCCTGTAAAGATAGTCGGCAATGCAAGACCGGCCCCGGCAAGGGTACTGGTTTTCAGCAATCCACGACGTGTGAATTTCGAATTGGACATGGAGTTCCTCCCATTAGAATTTTCGTGGCTCACGTCTCCTCACGCAAAGCCAAACACATTTCTGTGCAAATTCATTATCGCAGCACGAAAGAAAACCACGCAACAAGCGCTTTACTTGAAACAATAATTTTGTAAAAAAGATTACAGTTAGGGTGTGGGATTTGTAAAATCTTTACTTAACCAAAGGTAAAGCACCGAAATCGTAAGGAAAACGAGATGGCGCAAAGTCAGCTGATTGGCAATCGGATAAGGGATCGGCGCATGTCGCTGGGTCTCAAGCAATCCGAGCTTGCCAGGCAGGTTGGGATATCGCCCTCCTACCTTAATCTGATTGAGCACAACCGGCGTCGAATCGGCGGCAAGACGTTGCTGGCACTGGCCGAGTATTTGCAGGTTGAACCCGCCTTGCTTAGCGAAGGGGCCGAAGCTGCATTGATCGAGACCTTGCGTGTGGCCGCCCATTCGCAAGGCAGCCATCTGGCTGAGCTGGATCGAACCGAAGAATTTGCCGGGCGGTTTCCCGGCTGGGCGCAGGTGTTGGCCGCGCTGCACCTGAAAGCCGAGGCGCTGGAGCAAACCACCAAAACCCTGACGGACCGGCTGGCCAATGATCCACATTTGTCGGCGTCTCTGCATGATGTGATCTCAAGCGTGACAGCGATTCGTGCGACCTCGTCCATTCTGGTGCAAACCAAAGATCTGGAGCCGGAATGGCGCGCGCGGTTTCACCGCAACATCAACGAAGACAGCCGTCGCCTGGCAGAGGGGGCCGAAGCATTGGCTAAATATCTGGAGGGTGCGCCGGATACAGATGCCGACATCCGCTCGCCTCTTGATGAGATGCACGCCTTTTTGGGCGGGCATGATTATACGTTGCCAGTGCTGGAAAGCCCCAAAGGCGCGGCCACGATCCCGCATCTGGTGGCACAGGCCCCAGAGCTGAAAACGGATAGCGCCCGCCAGATGGCGCAACGGATGCTGTTGCAGGCCCATGAAGATGCGCAAGCTCTGCCCATGCGCGCGCTGTGTCAGGCTGTTGACGCATTGGGCGTTCAGCCGGATGCCTTGGCCAAACAGCTGAACGTCACGTTGCCTTTGTTGTTTCGCCGCTTGTCGGCGCTGCCCTCAACCCTCTATGGCCCGGTGGGGTTGGTGGTTTGTGATGCGTCGGGATCCATTGTGTTTCGCAAGCCCATTCCGGGGTTTGCCATTCCGCACGCTGCGGGTACATGTGCGCTCTGGCCGTTGTTTCAAACGTTGCAGGCGCCAATGCAGACTTTCGTGACCCCTCTGGAGCAGGCAGGTCGTCAGCCGGAACCGGTGATGAGCTATGCCGCCGCAGAGGTGGCAGCCCCCATGAGTTTTAACACCCCCGCACAGATCAAAGGCTATATGCTGTTGGTCCCAAGGCGGCAGGGCCAACACGCAGCCCCCCCCCAGGTGGTGGGCACAAGCTGTCGGATTTGTCCGGTTGCGCACTGTACAGCCCGGCGCGAGGCATCATTGCTGACTATGGCGGTGTGACGGGGTTGGCGTTTGGGCCACTGACCATCTGTTTTTTGCGGAATTTCAGCTCAGGGCATTTGTTGTTTTGCCCTTTTGACAGTTCGTCAGCATTTTCACATAGTACCAATAGCTGTTCAAAGCGCATCGCCTTTTACCTGAGGCAGGTTTTAAGCGAAACGCGTTATCGGATGGCAGGGGGGGAAACCATGACCAAACGAGTTCTTCTGATTGAAGATGAGCCAAATATAATTGAGGCTGTCAGCTTTATTCTGACGCGCGACGGGTGGGATGTGAAAACCCATTCCAATGGTCATGATGCGATTGACGCTGTGCACAACCGCACGCCTGATCTGATCATTCTTGATGTCATGCTGCCCGGCCGCAGCGGGTTTGAGATTTTGCAGGATATCCGTGCTGATCAAACCTTGGCTGATATGCCTGTCCTTATGTTGACGGCACGAGGTCAGGAGAAAGACCGTGAGATGGCGCAGCGGTATGGGGCGTCAAGATACATGACCAAACCATTTTCAAACGCAGAATTGCTGGCCAATGTGCGCGAGTTGATTGCCCCATGAGCTGGGAGAAAAAAACGGTCTTTCTGGAACGCCGCGCATATCGGCAACGCAGATTTGCAGATGGGGCGCGGATGCTGCCCTTGTTTGGGGCAGCCCTGTTTTTTATCCCGCTGTTGTGGTCACTGGCCGATGATAAGGTGACACTGACCAGCTATGTGATGTCGTTTGTTTTTGTGGCCTGGGTGGGGCTGATCATTATTTCGGCTTTCGTGTCATCGAAACTGCCCAAGGACATGCCCGACGCCGCATCGCCCAAGGATGAGTGAATGGCCACGCTGAATGTCCTGATTATTGTCAGCCTGCTTTATGTGGTGCTGCTGTTTACCGTGGCCTTTGCTGCTGATCGTGCTGCGTTACATGGGCGAGGCGCTTGGTTGCGCAGCCCTTGGGTCTATACGCTGTCACTGTCGATCTATTGCACGGCCTGGACCTTTTATGGTGCTGTGGGATATGCCGCGCGGTCGGGGTTGGAATATCTGACCATTTATCTTGGCCCAACTCTGGTGATGATCGGCTGGTGGTGGATGCTGCGCAAAATGGTGCGTATCGGGCGCAGCCAGAGGATCACATCTATCGCTGATCTGATTTCATCGCGTTACGGCAAATCCAACCTTCTGGCGGTGTTTGTCACCTTGCTGGCGGTGATTGGCACCACGCCTTATATCGCGCTGCAACTGCAATCAGTGACCTTGTCATTTGCCGCCTTCGCCGAGGCCGACCCCGATGCCGGTGTGCTGAACTCTCCTTATACAGCGCTTTGGGTGGCGTTGGGGCTGGCGTTATTCACGATCCTGTTTGGCACGCGCAATCTGGACGCAAATGAGCGCCACCACGGTGTGGTGATGGCCATCGCACTCGAGGCGGTGGTGAAGCTGTTCGCGCTGTTGGCTGTGGGTGTCTTTGTGGTCTGGGGGCTTGCGGGGGGTATTGATGAAACATTTGCGCGTATCGACGCCTCAGAAATCGCCCGCTGGGACGTGCCCGGCAGCCGTTGGGTCGGGCTTACACTGCTGTCAGCGGCGGCATTTTTGTGCCTGCCTCGCATGTTTCAGGTGTTGGTGGTCGAAAATGAGGACGAAAGCCATTTGCGCACCGCGTCCTGGGCTTTTCCGGCGTATCTGATGTTAATGAGCCTGTTTGTGGTGCCCATTGCGGCGATTGGTTTGGATTTGATGCCCAAAGGCTCAAACCCTGATTTGTTCGTTCTGACGCTGCCCTTGCAAGAGGGCCGGGAGGGGCTCGCTATCCTGTCGTTTCTTGGCGGCTTTTCATCGGCGACCTCCATGGTGATTGTGGCCGCGATTGCGCTGTCTACGATGCTGTCGAACCATGTGGTGATGCCGATCTGGCTGCGCATGACGGGTAATATGGCGGTGATGTCTGGCGATGTGCGCCAGGTGGCCTTGTTGGCCCGGCGGTTGTCAATCGCAGGCGTGGTGCTGTTGGGATATGTCTATCTGCAACTGAGTAGCGGCGGGGCAGCATTGGCGGCCATTGGGTTGGTGTCTTTTGCCGGTGTCGCGCAGTTGTTGCCTGCAATGTTGGGCGGAATTTTCTGGCGCGGGGCGACACGCAGCGGGGCGATGACGGGACTACTGGTTGGCTTTGCCATCTGGCTTTATGCGCTGTTCCTGCCCAGCTTTGGGGCCTCCGTCATCATAAGCCAGGACGTGATGGACCACGGCCCGGCTGGCATCGGATGGCTGCGCCCACGCGCCCTTTTCGGGGCCGAAGGGATGGACCCGCTGGTGCATGCGGTGATGTGGTCGATGGTGCTGAACACCTTCAGCTTTATTTTGGTATCGGTTCTGACCTTTCCCAAACCGCTGGAACGGCTGCAAGGGGCGCAATTTGTCAACGTCTTTCAGCATTCTGCCACGACGGGCAGCTGGACTGGTGGGTTGGCTCAAAGCGAAGATTTGTTGTTGATGTCGCAACGCATCCTGGGCCCCACCGAGGCGCAGGCGTTTTTCACCAATGCGGCCGCGCATCAGGGCCTGTCTGGCTATCTGCCCGAACCATCCCCCGATTTCCTGCAACAATTGGAGCGAGAGCTTTCCGGCTCGGTCGGCGGGGCCACGGCCCATGCGATGATCAGTCAGATTGTAGGTGGTGCGACGGTCTCGGTGCAGGACCTGATGGCTGTGGCGGATGAAACCGCACAGATCATGGAATATTCTTCGCAACTTGAGACCAAGTCTCAGGAGCTGGCCCGCACCGCCCGGCAGCTGCGCGTTGCCAATAAAAAACTGACGCAAATTTCCGACCAGAAGGACACGTTCCTCAGTCAGATCAGCCACGAGCTGCGCACCCCGATGACATCAATCCGGGCGTTTTCGGAAATCTTGCGTGATTCCGATGGGATATCCGAGGCAGATACCAGCAGATACTCTTCGATCATTCACGACGAGGCGGTTCGCCTGACGCGCCTTCTGGATGATTTGCTGGATCTCAGCGTGTTGGAAAATGGGCAGGTGGTGCTGAACACCGAAAAAGGCAGCCTTTCAGCGTTGTTGGAGCGGTCCATTTCTGCGGCCGGTGGCGAAAAAGGCACATTGGACATTCGCAATATTCAGCCCGAAAAAGATATTGTGGTGACCACTGATCTGGATCGGCTGGCGCAGGTGTTTATCAATCTCATCACTAATGCGCGCAAGTATTGTGACGCAAAAGAACCTGTGTTGACGATCACATCTTCGCGCAATGGTGGCGATGTGGTGATTGATTTTATTGATAATGGGTCGGGCATTCCGGCGGATATGCATGCGGTGGTGTTTGAGAAATTCTCCCGTATCAGCCATTCCCGTGTGGGAGGGGCCGGGTTGGGCCTGGCGATTTGCAGTGAAATCATGACCCGGCTGGGCGGGCATGTGGGCGTCGTGCCAGCGCAAGAGGGCACTGCCTTTCGCGTGACCTTGCCAGATTCGGCCACGACAAGCGGCGCAAAAACAATCGCATAAAGCCCTTGGTAACCAATTTGGTCGTATTCTGCCCCCAAGCCCAAGGGGGACAGTGAAGGACACATGGACAGTAACGACAGCCTTTCCATTATTCACAAAAAGGCACGCGTGGCGCGTGAAGGATTTGACGCGCGGGCCATGTCCCCGGCCAAAGCCTTGCGTGTGTCACTGGCCAAAACCGCCGATGTGGCGCTTGATCTTGCACTGACGGTCAGCACGCTTGAACAAACGGTGGTCTCAACCGATGGGTTGCTGAGCAAACTTGATGAACAAGGGTTGCTGATTCTGCTGGATGGGGCAGGCGGCACACGCGGGGTGGCGGTGTTTGATTGTCAGCTGGTGTCGGCAATCATCGAAAAGCAAATCGCAGGTCATGTGCGCAAAGGCGAAGCAACACCGCGCAGCTATACCCGCACAGATGCCGCCATGGTGGCCCCTATTTTGGATGCCACCCTTGAAGGGTTTGATGCCCGGTTAGAAGCACATGTTGATGGCCACACTCCGGGCGTTTTCCGATTCGGTGACAAGGTGGAAGATGCGCGCGCGATGTCTCTGATGCTGGAAAGCGGGCGGTTTGATCTTTTTCGCCTGACTGTCGAGCTGGAGGAAGGGGCAAAAATCGGGGTGCTGATGGTGGCGCTGCCATGCCGAAACCCGGTGCCGAACCCAGTGGACAGCAGCGATGAGGGCGCGCCACCACGCCAATCAAGCCTTGAAAAGCTGGCGCTGGATGCCACCGTGACGTTGACCACGGTGGTGGCACGACTCAACTTGCCCCTGCATGAGATTTGCGCCCTGAAGCCCGACATGACGCTACCTGTATCAGCCAGCAGTCTGGGCGAATCCCAGTTGGTGGCACATCCCGGTCATGTGGTGGCGGATGTTCATCTGGGACAAGTGGACGGGATGCGTGCGGTGCGCATCATGTTGCCTGGAACTGGCCCCAACGCGCGTGTTGATCAGTCACACCAAAAACACGTACACCCCAGCGACGTTGCCGAAAACGCTAAACCCCCGATAGATCCGCCCGACATTGACGAAGGTGATCTGCCTGGGCCGCTCCCACCACTGGACGCACCACTTCAGGAAACGCCAGAATCGCCCGTAGACATAGAGCCCCTCAATCCATTGCCGGCCTTGTCGATGTCGGGTGACGCCTAAAGCTTGTTCACCGGCACTTTCAGATAGACTGACCCATCGTCTTCTTCGGGGGGGAATTGCCCGGCGCGCATATTCACCTGAATGGACGGGATGATCAGCTTGGGCATGTCCAGTTGCGCATCACGGGTATCGCGCAATGCCACAAAATCTTCGCGGCTGGCACCATCCCCAACATGCACATTGCGCGCTTTTTGGGCGCCTACAGTGGACTCCCAGGCAAACTCCTCGCGCCCTGGTGCTTTGTAATCATGGCCCACAAAAATGCGCGTTTCATCCGGCAGGCTGAGGATTTTTTGGATTGAATCAAACAAGTCAGATGATGACCCCCCCGGAAAATCGCAGCGCGCTGTGCCAAAATCCGGCATAAACAACGTATCTCCCACAAAGGCCGCATCGCCAATCACATAGGTCAGGCACGCAGGCGTGTGGCCGGGGGTATGCAATACATCCCCGCGCAATTGGCCGATGTGCAGGCTGTCACCGTCCTGAAACAGCTGATCAAACTGCGAGCCGTCACGCTGAAATTCAGTGCCCTCATTGAAAACCTTGCCAAACACATCCTGAACTTGGCGGATGTTGGCGCCAATACCAATCTTGCCGCCCAACCGGTCCTGCAGATAGGGGGCGGCTGACAGGTGATCGGCATGCACATGGGTTTCCAGTAGCCATTGCACATTCAGCGCGTGGTCCTGAACATGGGCGATGATGCGGTCCGCAGAACGGGTATCGGTGCGCCCCGAGGAATAATCGAAATCCAGCACACTATCGATGATAGCGCAGGCGTTGCCACCCGGATCACGCACCACATAAGAAATTGTGTTGGTGGCATCGTCAAAAAAGGCGGAAATTTCTGGCTGCATTGCGATACTCCGATCTGCTTTCGGTTTGGTGACATATAGCATAATTCGCATATGTATCCAGTAACCAGATCAAACTCTGCCCCCCCTGTATTTCGAAAGCCCCTGCAAAAGCGGCACCTATATGCTCATTTTCTACCGTTTGATCCTGATCATATGGAGAGCAGCTTTGTTGTGATACACTTAGAATTGTAACCTCAGGGGAGATGTCAAACAATGACCCACTTAAGTTGGAGCGAGATGCAAAATGCCATTCGCCAATGCCCGGTTGAGCAGCGCTACCAGATGCAGCCAAAGCTGGCCGCACTGATACGCGAAATGCGCGCCCGCGGCGAGCCAGTCCCGCCCGAGGCGCGCGAGTTGAATGCAATCCTGCGGGATGAAGCCGTTGAGGCTCAATTCGAAAATATGCCGGTTTGATCAACACTTGATTTGAACGCAGTCCAAAGCAAAGACTTGCCTGCCTCGGCGGCTTTGGGTGTAATGGTTGCCAGTGATTGGTGACAAACTGCGAGGGGCAGAGTTGGCAGAGCAGGTATACACAACTGTGCAGGACGGGGTTGGAGTGATCACGCTCAACCGGCCCCCGGCCAATGTGCTGACGCCTGAATTGCGGCTGGTGCTGGATCAACATCTGGATCAGGTCATGGCCAATCCGGATGTGATTGGCATCATTTTGACCGGGGCCGGGAGCAGCTTTTGTGTTGGCGTTGATATTGCTGAATACAACGGCCCCTTGGGTCATCCTTGGGTGTCTGACCTTTGCACCAAAATTGAAAACAGCCCAAAGCCCATCGTGGCTGCCATGCATGCAAGTGCCACGGGGGCAGGGCTTGAACTGGCGCTGGCGGCCCATGCGCGGGTTGCCCGTGCCGATACGCGCCTTGCCATGCCGGATATCAAACTGGGCATGATCCCCGGTGCCGGTGCCACACAGCGCCTGCCGCG
>DFBW01000005.1:0-3361 GCA_002366775.1 Roseovarius sp. UBA3070
GCAACTGTGCAATACGTCGGGGCCAATGTCGGCCCGTTCCGGAACATCGGGCCTGAAGTTTTCGACCAGAACGTCACAGGTTTCCACCATGCGGCGCAGAACAGCGCGCCCTTCCGGGGCCTTCCAGTTCAGCGCCAAAATCCGTTTGTTGCGCGCCAGTGTTTTCCACCACACACCCTGCCCGTCATCCTGAGCTTTGGGGCCAAGATCACGGATCATATCACCGCCGCGCGGGTTTTCGACCTTGGTCACGTCAGCGCCGAAATCGGCCAGAAGGGTCGCCGCCAGTGGCCCGGCGATCACATGCCCAAGTTCGATGACACTAATGTTTTTTAATGGTCCTTGCGACACGAAACGCTCTCCATCTTCATCCCATAACGACGGCTATTCAGATTACAAAACCGCCGCCACAGATCACAGATTGCCCGGAAATAAAGTTCGATTCCGGTGTGCAAAACAGATAGACCGCCCCTGCGGCTTCCTCGGGTGTGCCGACGCGGCCCAATGGGATTGACGTCTCCATCTGGCTTAACAGATCGGGGCTGACACCGACGCGGATGTCCTTGCCTTCAACCTTGATCGTGGTGTCCCCTTTGGCGCTGCCTTCGGTCAGGCGCGTGCGGATCGGGCCAAAGGCCACGGCATTGACGTTGACCTTGTATCGGCCCCACTCTTTTGCCATCGTTTTGGTCAACCCGATGATGCCGGCCTTGGCAGCAGAATAGTTGATTTGCCCCGCATTGCCGCCGGTTCCGGCAATGGACGAAATATTCACAACTTTGCGGAACACTTCCTGCCCCGCTTCAGCCTCGGCGCGGGACTTTTCGCGGATCACTGGTGCCGCGGCCCGAAGGATCTGAAAGGGTGCCGTCAGATGCACGTCGATGATGGCATGCCACTGTTCATCCGTCATTTTTTGAACGACGCTGTCCCAAGTATAGCCCGCGTTGTTAACGATGATATCCAGCCCGCCGAACGCAGTAACGCCGGTATCAACGAACCGCTGAGCAAAGCCATCTTCAGTCACCGACCCGGCACAGATTGCGACCTCACCGCCCATGTCACGGATCATTTCAGCGGTTTGCGCGGCTGGATCTGCATCCAGATCGTTAACCACGATCCGTGCGCCTTCGGATGCCAGTTTCAAAGCGATCTCGCGGCCAATACCGCGTCCTGATCCCGATACCAGCGCGACGCGCCCATCAAGCCTTGCTGTCATGTCAGCCCCCTAAGCCAGAATAGGCGCGCAAATGCACCGCCCTCATACCGCCTCGTAGAGCGTCACAACACATGCGCCCCCAAGGCCCAGATTATGTTGCAGCGCCAACCGCGCGCCCGAAACCTGCCGGGCATCAGCCGTGCCACGCAATTGCTGCACCAACTCGGTGCATTGCGCGAGCCCCGTGGCCCCCAAAGGGTGCCCTTTGGACAACAGCCCGCCCGATGGGTTGGTCACATATTTACCGCCATAAGTATTGTCGCCATCATCGACAAATTTCCCGGCTTCACCATGCCCGCAAAGGCCAAGCGCCTCATAGGTGATCAATTCGTTATGGGCAAAACAATCGTGCAGTTCGACGACGTTGATATCCTCAGGACCAATGCCTGCTGCCTCATAGACCTGATCGGCGGCCTTTTTGGCCATGCTGGCGCCAACCACCTCGCGCATATCGTGAGCGCCAAAGGTTTCCGGCCCGTCGGTGGTCATCGCCTGGGCCGCTATCCGGACTGAGGAATCCAGCCCGTGCTTGTCGGCAAATGCCTTTGAACAGATAATCGCCGCCGCCGCGCCACATGTCGGCGGGCAGGCCATCAGGCGGGTCATGACGCCGGGCCAAACCACTTTGGCGGCCAGAACATCCTCTGGCGTTACTTCGGTACGAAACAGGGCGACCGGGTTCTTTGCGGCGTGCCGACTGGATTTGGCGCGTATCTTGGCAAATGTTTCCAGGGTGGTGCCAAACTCGTCCATATGCGCCTTGCCGGCACCGCCGAAATACCGCAACGCCAGCGGGATCTCGGGGCTGCCAACCAGATCGTCGGTTTCATCGTCAAAGGATTGGAACGGGCTTACCCGATCCTCAAACACAGACCCGATTGCGCCGGGTTTCATCTGCTCGAACCCCAAGGCCAGCACGCATTCGGCCGCGCCGCTTTCAACAGCCTGACGCGCCAGAAACAGCGCTGATGACCCGGTTGAGCAGTTGTTGTTGACGTTCACAATTGGAATGCCGGTCATACCCACCTGATACAAGGCACGCTGACCGCAGGTGCTGTCCCCATACACATAGCCGACATAGGCCTGCTGGATCAGATCATAGGACACTCCGGCATCCTGCAACGCGCTGAGGGTGGCTTTTGCCGCCATCACATCATAGCTTTCTGATGCGCCGGGTTTCTGGAAAGGGACCATTCCGACCCCGGTGACACACGCCTTTGTGGACATTGAAGACCTCCCCTGATCTCAAGCCGTTTTTCAAACGAATAGGACAAAAAACAGCATTGGAAATTACCTAACACATGTTAGAATAATTGCAACAGTTGGAGAAATGCATGAGCAAGGCCCCTGAAGGTAATTGTCAAAGCGCATCTCAAACGGATGTTTACCATCTTTTTCGCTGCCGCGCCTGCGCCTCACCAGACGCCATCGCTGTTGAAGATTGCGGCGAGCAGACAAGCTATGCCGCTTTGCTTTGTCGTGTTGACCAACTGGCCGGGCACTTTGCCGGGATTGGCCTGAAGGCCGGGGATCGGATCGCCATTTTATCGCGCAACCGACGCGAATATGCCGAGGTCGAATTGGCCGCCGCCGCCACCGGCTTGATCGTCGCCTGCCTGAACTGGCGGCTTCTGGCCCCGGAATTGCGCCATTGCATCACGCTGGTTTCACCGCGTCTGATTATAACAGAACCTGATCTGCAAGGGCTGCTTGAGCAGACCCCGGACATCGCAACACTGACACTGGGGCGCGAATACGAGGATGCCCTGACACAGGCCGGCCAGTTCACCGCACAGCCACAAGACCCCGAAAGCGGGCTGGTCATTCTGTATACCAGCGGCACCACTGGCCTGCCCAAAGGCGCCGTCATAAGCCATCGCGCGATGATTTCCCGTGCGACGGTCTTTGCCTCAGAATTGGGCCTTTCCCCAACGGACGCGTTTGTCGCCTGGGCACCGATGTTCCACATGGCCTCAACCGATCACGCTCTGGCCACGCTTATGCGCGGCGGCACGGTGGTGATGATCGACGGCTATGATCCGGATGCCATGCACCGCTCCATCCAGACCCATCGCATTGGCTGGCTGGTTCTTATCCCCGGCATGATCGAACCCTTCATCGCCCACATCAAGGAACGCGGGA
>DFBW01000005.1:3489-4791 GCA_002366775.1 Roseovarius sp. UBA3070
TCGGTACACCCCCGCAAACCCTGTCCAAACAGATCAGCGCGTTTTGCGACATACGTCTGGTGGACGAAGCCGATCAGGACGTGCCTGTCGCCACCCCCGGAGAGCTGCTCATGCGCGGGCCGACGTTGTTTTCGGGCTATTGGAATGCCGACGCCGCCAATGCCGATGCGTTCCGCGATGGCTGGTTTCACATGGGCGACGTATTTCGACGCAATGCAGACGGCACGCTGGATTTCGCGGACCGGGCGAAATATCTTATCAAGACCGGCGGGGAAAACGTCTATCCCGCCGAGATTGAGCGCGTCCTGATGGCCGATCCAAACGTCACCGACGCAGCAGTCGTGCGGGTGTCTGACGTTCGTTGGGGCGAGGCTCCGGTGGCTTTCGTTTCGCGCTCTTGCGACACCGTAACCCAGGACACGCTGATGGCTGCCTGCCGCGCCGCGCTTGCGGCCTATAAATTACCCCGCGACATTCACTTTGTTGCATTTGAAGATTTCCCGAGATCAACCAGCGGCAAAATCCAGCGGCACGTTCTGGAGGAGACACTGCGCGACAATCTGGGGCCATCGGGTGCCAAATAGGGTCTAACCTTAGACCAAGATCGCTTATAACGGCTTTGACACTGGCCAAGAGACCCCGCCAGCGCTGCGATCAGGACGACCCTCGCTCTTGATTATTTTTCTAACATATGTTTGATTCTAACCTCATGGCCAGACAAGAGGTCCATTCCGGGAGGACAAAAATGAACGCTCGCACTGGACCGTCGGCCAAAAATATCACCATGAGCGGCCTTGATCTGGAGCGCGCAATTGTCTGTTTCAACACAATGGGTATTGCCCGCCGCCGCGATTTTTCTAGCCGCTACGCCAACCTCGTTTGTGTTGGATAGGGCCGTCCAAATTCACGGTGGCGCGTTCACGGTGGCGCGGGCACGCAGGACGTGCGCAAGCCGATCATCTCTGGCAAACTTCTGAACAACTGACAGGCGAGCAATATGACTTCACAAACACACTCACGTTATGCATCTGACCTGATGGCCGGTCAGGTGGCACTTGTCACTGGATCCGGCTCTGGCATGGGACGGGCGACCGCACTTGAAATGGCCAGTTGCGGGGCGCGTCTGGCGCTGTTTGCACGCCGCTCGGAACCTTTGGAAGAAACCGCCGAAATGATCCGCGCGCGGGGCGGCGAAGCCTTTGTCGTGCCCGGCGACACCCGCGACGCAGACACCATCGAAGCTGCCATGCTGAAAATCAAGGACCACTACGGACAGTTGGACGTGCTGGTCAACAATGCGGG
>DFBW01000005.1:4825-5373 GCA_002366775.1 Roseovarius sp. UBA3070
GTGATCCGCAACAACCTGATCGGGTCATGGCAGATGACCCGTGCCGCGGCAGATCATTTCATGTTCGAGCGCGGCGGGTCGGTGGTGTTCGTTACCGCGATTTCCGCACGCACGGCCCTAACCGGATTTACCCACACCGCTGCGGCGCGTGCCGGGGTCACCGGCATGATGAAAACACTGGCCGCCGAATGGGGCGAATATGGCATCCGACTGAACTGTGTCGCCCCCGGCACGATCAAGACCGACGCCCTTGGCCGCTATCCTATTACGCCCGAGCAGTGGCAAATGCTGAACCGGTCGGTCCTGAACCGCATGGGCGCCGCCGAAGATATTTCGGGCATGATCATCTATCTTGCCTCCAAATTAGGCGGTTTCATCACGGGCGAGGATGTTTACGTCGATGGCGGCGAAACACTTCACATGGGCCACGATGCCCGTGATATGATCAACCCAGAACTGTTTGAGCAACGAAAACGCGGCGACGGCAAAGAATAGCTGCCCCGCCCACATAGAAAAGGAATGCAGATGAGCGATCCGATCGTCCTGCT
>DFBW01000077.1:0-1567 GCA_002366775.1 Roseovarius sp. UBA3070
GCTGCGCGAATGCTGCGCTGATTGCCCCGAAACGGAGCACGATCATGGCTGACCTGACCCATTCCCATTCACCAAAACCCGGTTGGAAAATAGACAAGGCCTGGGCCGCACTGATTGTGATCCTGATCGCCGTTGCCGTGCTGGATTGGGCGCAATTCTGGCCAACCGTCAGCTTTGCCAGTGCGGCGCTGTTACACACAGCCCCCTTCATCGTTTTTGCGGTGCTGGCCGTAGCGTATCTGAAGGCCACAGGCGCAGAAACCTTGCTGGCCAAGGCCTTTGAGGGGCGCCAGACACGGATGATTATCATGGCCGCAGCCCTTGGTGGCTTGTCTCCCTTTTGCAGCTGCGAGGTGATCCCCTTTATTGCCGCCATGCTGGCCCTTGGCGCACCTTTGGCGGCGGTCATGGCGTTTTGGCTGGCCTCGCCATTGATGGACCCGGCGATGTTTTTGATCACCAGCGGAACTTTGGGGTGGGAATTTGCCACCGCAAAGACCATCGCAGCGATCAGCATTGGGCTGATGGGTGGTTTTGCCACCATGTTGGCCGCCAAATCACCGGTCTTTGCAGATCCTTTGCGTGAAAAACCACAGGTGGGCGGCTGTTGCGGCGTTAAAAAACCTTTTGAAGGCAAGCCCCTATGGACCTTCTGGAGCGAGTCCCCCCGCCGTGAAACCTTCAAGGCATCGGCCCTTGAAAACGGGGTGTTTTTGCTGAAATGGCTGGCATTGGCCTATGTACTTGAAGCGCTGATGCTGCACTATGTCCCGGCCGAGGCTGTGGCAGCGGTGCTGGGGGGTGATGGGATTGTCCCGATCATTCTGGGCGCTCTTGTGGGCGCACCTGCCTATCTGAACGGTTATGCGGCGGTACCTTTGGTGGACGCACTGCTGGCCCAGGGCATGACCCAAGGGGCGGCAATGAGCTTTGTCATTGCCGGCGGTGTCAGCTGCATCCCTGCCGCGGTGGCGGTCTGGGCATTGGTCAAGCCGCGCGTCTTTGCGGCCTACATCGGGTATGCGATGTTGGGTGCCGTTTTGGCGGGGCTGATCTGGCAAATGGTCGCTTAAAGACCCCGATCACCGAAAAGTTGATTTCATTCGACAGATCAAGCCGCGATGCGGTTGCCCAATATGATGAAATGGCCTAATTCTGGTCGCAACAAGATCATCGGGAAAGGGCTGTCATGTATCGCGTCTGGAATTTTGTGGCGGAATACTCGCTGTTATTGATCCTTGGGGCGATCACCGCCCTGATTTGGGCGAATATCGATGCAGATAGCTATCACCATTTTGTTGAATTTGTGATCTGGGATCATGCGCCCATCGGGCATTTGCATGACGGGCATCGCACGTTGACGCTGCATTATCTGGTGAATGATCTTTTGATGGCCTTGTTTTTTGCCATCGCCGCCAAAGAAGTCTGGGAGGCGGTGATCCTCAAGAACGGATCTTTGCGCGGCAAAAAGGCTGCAACCCCCTTGTTTGCAACGGCGGGTGGTATGTTTGGCCCGATCGCTGTGTATCTGTGCTTGGCGATGTTGATGGGCTCGGACACCTACAAT
>DFBW01000077.1:1643-6270 GCA_002366775.1 Roseovarius sp. UBA3070
CGGCCTGATCATTCTGGCGATCTTTTATCCCAGCGGGGATCTGGCGCCTGAATGGTTGTTGCTGTCCTTTGGTGTGGCGATTGCGGTCTATGTTTTGTTCAACTGGTTCCCACGGTTCCTGGACAAGGGCAAACAACACCGCCCCAACACCACACGTTTGCGCAAGTCGCTAGGTGGCCTGCCTTATGTATTGGCCGGGTGCATCAGTTGGTATGGCTTCATGCGATCGGGTCTGCACCCGGCGCTGGGGCTGTTGCCGATTGTGCCAACCATTCCACATGCGGACAGGGCCTTTGGCCTGTTTAGCGAAGCTGAAAAATATCTGCATGACCTGCTGAACGTCATGGAACATGCGTTGAAACACCCGGTAGAAATCGTGCTCTTTTTCTTTGGCTTGCTAAACGCCGGGGTTGAGTTTGGGGCCATAGGTGACGCCACTTGGCTGGTGCTGGCCGGGTTGATCATCGGCAAACCCGTGGGCATTTTGCTGTTTGGCTGGATCGCGGCAAAACCCTTGGGATTGGGCCTGCCGCAAGGCATGCGCATCATTGATCTGGTGGTCATCGGCTGTGTCGCGGCGATCGGCTTTACCGTATCGCTGTTTGTGGCCTCTGTTGCCTTTGACGCAGGGCCAGTTCAGGACGCGGCCAAGATGGGTGCCTTGTTCAGCTTCTTTGCGGCTGTAATTTCGATCATTGTGGGCAAACTGACCAAGGTTGAGAAACAAGACCTATAGGGCGCGCACCTGTTAAGCGGGCTTTGGCGCATCATAAGTTCTGTTTTTTCTTGAGTTGGCTTAAAATTGCCCCGATTTGATGGCATAAGTGCGTATGACCCGGCATAATGCCGAT
This sequence comes from Roseovarius sp. UBA3070, assembly GCA_002366775.1. GTDB lineage: Bacteria > Pseudomonadota > Alphaproteobacteria > Rhodobacterales > Rhodobacteraceae > Roseovarius. Next base: position 2,495 of record DFBW01000077.1, read on the forward strand.
CAACAAGGCTAATCTAGCCTTAACCAAGCCCCGTTAAAGAGGGTGAAAGAGCAGTTTCGGAGCCGTAAATGCTCGAGTTTGAAAATGTGAGTAAGTCCTTTTGGACAGGCACCCAGCGCAAGGTGATCCTTGAGCAGGTGTCGTTTCGCGTGGAACTTGGCCGCAGCCTGGGCATTCTGGCCCCCAATGGCACCGGTAAGACCACGCTGGTAAACATGATGGCAGGCCTGGAGAAACCCGATGAGGGTGAAATCCGCCGTGGCTGCCGGATATCTTTCCCATTGGGTTTTATGGGCGGGGTGATCAGCAAAATATCAGCGATGGAAAACGCGCGTTACATTGCGCGGCTCTATGGGCTTGATCCTGATTATGTTGAATCCTACTGCCGTTGGATGTGCAATCTTGGCGAATATTTCGATCAACCCTTGGGCACATATTCGTCAGGTATGAAGGCGCGGTTCACATTTTCTCTGATGTTGGCGCTTGATTTTGATATGTATCTGATCGACGAAGGCATGCCGGGATCGACAGATGTGGAGTTTAACCGCAAAGCCGGTGAAATCCTGCGTGAACGGCTGCGCACCACCACTGTGATCATTGTGTCGCATCAGGCGGCCACATTGGAAAAATTCGCGCGGGAGGCTGCTGTGTTGATGGGCGGCAAACTGTATATGTTTGATACCTTGGAAGAGGCAAAGCAACTCTATGACTACGAAACCCAAGGCTAAGAAGTACCGCATTCGGCGCACCACCCCTTCGCCCGGTTCCACCGCGGCAGGGGCCGCAGCCGCGCGCCCTGAACCGCCGAACACCGCCGCTGAAAGCGCGGCCCCCCAAGCACCTGCCCCGCGTGAGGGGCAGGTCAGTTCTGCGCGCGAAGTCAGTGCGTCGCAAAGTATTGATGACATTCGCAAAGAAGGCCTGACAGGACGGCAATTGCGCATGGCGCGCCGTATGGCCCAGAAACAGGGACTGGCCCCGACTTCGGATTTTGACGCTGTGCGCCTGCTGCGCGCCAAAGGTATTGACCCGTTCCAACGCGCCAGCATTCTGGAACTGGTGGCAAATGACCCGGACGACGGATTGGAAGCGCCGGTTGCCGAGGCCCAGTCAAAATCTGTGCAAAAATCCAAAATTCAGCTGCCGCAAACTGTTGCTGTGGATCAGGCCAATTTGCCGTCGACCGAATTGAGCCCCGCCGACCGCCGTGCCGCTGAAATCATGGATATTCAACGCGATATTAGCCGCCGCCGTCGTCGTAAATCCATGTTGTTGTTGTCGCGCTTGCTGGCGTTTGTGCTGCTGCCAACCTTTATCGTGGGGTTTTATTACTACAAAATCGCCACGCCGATGTATTCCACCAAGTCTGAGTTCCTGATCCTGACCGCTGATGGGTCAGGTGGTGGTGCCGGTGGTCTGGGCGGCCTTCTGCCCAGTCAGTTTGCCACCGGGCAGGACGCGATTGCCACGCAAAGCTATCTGGAATCCAAAGATGCCATGCTGCGCCTGGACAGTGATGTGGGTTTTCGCGCGCATTTCAGCCAGGACAACATTGATGCGCTGCAACGCCTGTCACTGGATGCCAGCAATGAAAGTGCACATAAGCTCTACAAGAAGTACGTCAAACTGGGCTATGACCCGACCGAGGGCGTGATCCGCATGGATTTGGCCACCGCCGATCCCGCAATGAGCGAGCTGTTCTCACAACGGCTGATCGCCTATGCCGAAGAACGTGTAGACGAGCTGAGCCAGGAAAAACGTCTCGATGCGGTGAAAACCGCCATTTCCAGCCTGGAAGATGCCCGTGCCGAACGCCGTACCACAGTGCGCAGACTGGTTGAGTTACAGGAAGGGTCGATCCTTGACCCTACGGGCCAAATTGCCGCCATCCGGCAGCTTATCTCGACAGTGGAATTGCAGTTGCAGGAGGCTCAGCTGACACTGAACATACAGTTGAACAATTCGCGCCCCAATAAATCCAAGATTCAACAGCTGAACGATCAAATCGAAGTGTATCAGGCCGAGTATGAACGCCAGAATGCACGGTTGACCGAAGCAACCGAAGGTGCCAACTCGCTGGCGTCGCAAACCGCTGAAATTCAGGTCGCACAAGCCGACATCGCCACCGCTGATCTGGTGCTTCAGGCCGCATTGGAAGCCAAACGTCAGAGCGAGATCGAAGCCAACAAGCAGGTGCGGTATCTGACCGTCAGCGTAAAGCCGTTGGCATCGCAGGATCCGTCTTATCCACGCTCGTTTGAGAATACGATCCTTGCCTTCCTGATCTTTGCCGGTATCTATCTGATGGTGTCGCTGACCGCGTCAATCCTTCGTGAACAGGTGTCTTCGTAAGATGAAACAGGTTAAATTTGGCGGGTTAACCGTTGGCAATGACCAACCCCTGACCCTGATTGCAGGCCCTTGCCAGCTGGAAAGTGCCGATCATGCGCAGATGATCGCAGGCCAGATGAAAGAGGCTTGTGATGCGGCAGGGGCGCAATATGTCTTCAAAGGGTCATTCGACAAGGCCAATCGCACGTCACTGAATGCCCAGCCTGCATTGGGCCTGGATGAAGGTCTGAAAGTGCTGCAATCGGTGAAGGACACCATCGGCGTGCCCGTGCTGAGTGATATCCACGAGAAAGAGCAATGCGCGCCCGTGGCCGAGGTTTGCGATGTGCTGCAAATCCCCGCGTTTTTGTGCCGTCAGACATCTTTGCTGTTGGCGGCAGGTGCCACAGGGGCCGTGATCAACGTCAAGAAGGGCCAGTTCCTTGCCCCATGGGATATGGCACATGTGGTGGCCAAAATCGAAAGCACCGGCAACCTCAACATTTTGTTGACGGAACGTGGCGTCAGTTTTGGCTACAACAGGTTGGTGGTTGATATGCAAGCCCTGCCCGAAATGGCCAAAACCGGATATCCGGTGGTGATGGATGCAACCCATGCTGTGGCTCAGCCCAGCGGATTGGGTGGCGCATCAGGTGGCCAACGCGAATTCGCCCCGGTTCTGGCCCGCGCTGCGGTGGCTGTCGGTGTGGCGGCGGTATTTAGCGAAACCCACCAAGACCCCGACAATGCACCCTGCGATGGCCCCAACATGATCCGCTTGGATGACATGCCCGGATTGATTGATACCTTGATGCAGTTTGACCGGCTGGCAAAAGCCAACCCCGTGGTTGTGTGACCCAAGTACAAGAAAGACCCGACAGTGAAAAAACCCCTGCCCCAATCTACCCCCAACACTTGGGATTTTCTGCGTGATGCGATGATCACCCCCACGGGGTTTCGTGAATATGACGCGCGCTGGAAATACCCCGACGAAATCAACCTGCCCGGCATCACGGCACTGGGCTTGGGACTGGGCACACAGATGCAAGCACGCGGCATAGACCCGGTGATTGCTGTGGCCAATGATTACCGCGATTATTCTCTGAGCATCAAAAACGCCCTGATCATCGGGCTGATGCAAGCAGGCATTCAGGTCAAGGATATCGGCCCGGCCGTTAGCCCCATGGCCTATTTCAGCCAGTTCTACCTGGATGTGCCAGCAGTGGCGATGGTCACGGCATCACACAATCCCAATGGCTGGACCGGGGTGAAAATGGGCTTTGAACGCCCCCTGACCCACGGCCCCGATGAGATGGACGAGCTGCGCAGCATCGTGCTGTCCGGTAAGGGCGTGGCCCGCCCCGGCGGCGCTTATGAGTTTGTCGACGGCGTGCGCGACGCCTATCTGGATGATCTGGTGGGCGACTTCAAAATGTCCCGCAAAC
>DFBW01000048.1:0-1753 GCA_002366775.1 Roseovarius sp. UBA3070
AAGCAGAATGGCCTGCGCGCGGCACTCGATGTCCAAAGCTTCCTCGAAAGAGCACTCCGCGGCCTCACGCATCACGCGTTTGCTGCTCTGCATTCCAAACATCGGATTCGCCGCCATTTCGGTGGCGATTGCAATTGCGGTGGATTCGGTTTCAGCAGCGGGCACACATTCTTCTACTGCCCGCATCTGATGGGCGGTCTTGCCGGAAATCTCGCGCCCGGTCAGTACCAAAAGCCGCGCCGCGCCGGAGCCCATACGCTGTTGCAGCAGCCAGCTCGATCCCGTGTCGGGGCATCCGCCCACTTTGGAAAACACCTGACAGAGCCGCGCATCTTCAGCGGCAACAATCACGTCGGCGCACAGCGCAAGGCTCATGCCTGCACCATAGGCGACGCCATTGACAGCAGCGATCAGCGGCTTGTTGAAGCCATATGCCGCGCGCCCGCCACTATGCACCTTGTCAACCATCTCATAGGTTGCGCGCGCGCCTTTTGCGATCTCGGCCCGAAACCCGACAAGATCGCCACCACTGGAAAAGTGATCTCCGCCGGTCATCACAACGGCACGCACCGCATCATCATTTTGCGCCACATCAAGAGCCGCAATGAACTGATCCACAAATGCAAGGCTGTAAGGGTTGCGGCGCGCTGGCTGGGTGAATCGCAATACCCCCACCCCGTTGTCGACGTCAAATTGCATAAGTTCAGTCATATCAAACTCCTGTTTTATCTGCCCTGCCATACCGGCGAGCGCTTTTCGGCAAAAGCGCGCGGACCTTCGATGGCATCTTGACTGGAATAAACAACGTCATGCAACCTTTTGCCTTCTTCCAGCCCGTTGGTGCAGCCCAGATCCATCGTCGCGCGCACACTGGCCTTGGCGGCAATCACCGACAACGGCGCCCCCGAAGCGACGCGGTCGGCCAGTTCGCGGGCCCGGGCACGCACGGCATCGGGTGTGTCTTCCAGATAGTTGGTGAACCCATAATCGTGCAGCCGTTCAATCGGCATCAGGTCCCCGGTCAGGACAATCTCCATCAGGATTGGTTGGGGCAGCATCGACAAGGCAGGCGCCGCCCAAGGCGATCCTCTGCCAATTTTGACTTCGGTTATACCAACCTTCGTGCCTTTCAGCCCGACCCGCAGGTCGCTCATCAGGGTCAGCATCATGCCACCGGCCATCAGTGATCCGGTCATCGCCGATATAATCGGCTTGGAACAGGCCCGCATCCGTTCATGGAACGGGTCGCGCATTTTGGACAGGATATCAACGCCCTCGTCGCGCGCAATCTGCGTCGCCTCCTTGAGGTCAAGCCCGGCGCTGAACACTCCGCAATCGGCTGAGGTCAGGATAACGACGCGAATATTGGCGTCGGCTTCTATTTGATCCCAGGCGTCCGCCAACCCGTTCGCAGCCGCGACTGACAGGGCGTTCTTTCTCTCTGGTCTGTTGATAAAAACCGTTGCCACACCGTTTTCAACGGTGAGCTGGATGGGATTACTTGTCATGAAATGTCCTTGAGGTATGGGATTGAGCAGAGCAGGAGCACTGGTCAAAGCCAGGGAGCGGCTGGGAGCGAACCCCCAGCCGCGTTGTCTTATTCAGCCGAGAACTTGCTTGAGCTCTCTTTGACCACTTCCCAGATCACATCCGTATAGGCTGCGGTCCAGTCCTGTTGAGGGACCCAGGTTTTACCATCCCACATCTCGACACGGGTCTTGCCGCCACCGCCGTGATCATCCGCTGTCACAGT
>DFBW01000048.1:1848-4876 GCA_002366775.1 Roseovarius sp. UBA3070
GCAAGACGTGCCGCTTCAAACGCAGCCGAGTAGATCGCCAGACCTGTATTGTAATACACGTCGTTGATCGAGTCAGCAGATCCGGCCCCTTTGCCAGCGCCATACACCTCAGAAATGATCTCTTGGATGATCGGAATATCCTGCCCACCAGCAACATTGGTCCCACGCTTAAGACCGATGGCGGCCTCTGCGCCGATGTTGGCGACATCAACTTCGTTCAGCCAGTTGACCCCGATATAGTTGCTGATCGGAAACCCGTTGCGTTTCATTTCCTTGGCGGCAACAACGTGCCCACCGGCCAGAAGCCAAGCAACCATATAGTCTGGCTTGTTACGACGCACTTTGGTCCAGACGCTGGCCTGATCGCTGCCGGGCAGAGGAACAGGGTAAAGCTGAAGTTCAAAACCTTCTTTCTCAGCCAGAGTTTCCAGGATTTCGATTGGTTCCTGACCAAAAGGATAATCCAGATAAGCAAAGCCAACCTTGACACCCGTCAAGTCGCCGCCGCTTTGTTCCTTGATATAGGCGATGTCGTTGGCGGCCTGGCCCCAATAAGTCGGACCAACCGGAAAGACCTGCGTGAACACGGACCCATCGGCAGCATCGCCCCGACCAACCAGAGACTGGATCAGAACATTCTTGTCCTTCATGATCCGCGGCAGAACAGCGATGGAAACCGGTGTCGACAGCATGTCGAACACGAACACACCTTCGCGCTTGAGTTTTTCATAGCACTCAATTCCGCGCTGCGGTTCGTTGCCGTGATCCTGAACGATGACTTCAACGTCGTGACCACCGATGCCGCCCTTCATATTGACTAGGGTCGCCAGATCCTGCGCTGCTTGCGAAACCTGCGGAGTTACGAATGTGTAGGATTTGCTCAGGTCATAGCACAGGCCAAACTTGATCGTGTCCTCGGCTGCATTCGCGGCCGAAAGGCTTGTCAGGCCCAGTACTGCCGCTGCTGCCAATCGTTTTACATAAGTCTTGGTCTTCATTGGTTAGTTCCTCCTCTGTTAATATCCAAACGGAAACGTTAACTCAGCCAGCGTTTCCGTCTGCTGTAGTGCTTGATGTCGTGAAAATTCTTACCCTCACCTCCACCAAGGTAAAACTCCTGAATATCCGAGTTCGCCTTCAGTGCCTCTGCTGAATCGTGCATCACAACGCGGCCGTTTTCGATCAGGTAGCCGTGCGAAACAATCTCAAGTGCGGCCAGCGCGTTCTGCTCGACCAGCAAAACCGACAGGCCGTCCTCCTTGTTGATCTGCTGGATAATGCCAAAAATCTCGGCCACCAGAAACGGTGCGAGCCCAAGGCTGGGTTCGTCCAGCATCAACAGGCGCGGCTGGGTCATCAGCGCACGCCCAATGGCCAGCATTTGTTGCTCACCACCTGAAAGATACCCCGACTGAGATGATTTACGTTCCGCAAGACGCGGGAAGTATTCGTAGATACGCTCTTTCTCAGAGTTCACTTTCTGGCGAGACATCGACATCGGAGCCGCCGCCTCAAGGTTTTCATCCGGCGTCATATGTTCGAACACGCGACGGCCCTCAATGACGTGGCAGATCCCCATGCCGACGCGATCTTGCGGCGGGCTGTTTCCGATGGGTTGACCATCAAAGAGAATTTCGCCCCGGCTGACCTTGCCACGCTCGGCCTTCAGCAATCCGCTGATGGCCTTGAGGGTGGTGCTTTTGCCTGCCCCGTTGGAGCCCAAAAGCGCGACCATCCCCCCCCGAGGAACCTCAATCGAGACCCCTTTGATTGCCAACAAGACGGAGTCGTACAAAACTTCGATACTGTTCAGTGACAGGATCTGGTCGATTGCTTTGGTGTCAGATTGTGCCATGTCGCCCCCCTATTTCTTCAACTGGTCAAAGGGCCAAACCATCAGGTAATCCCTGACATTGGCATAGAGTTTGCCCAGCCCCAACGGCTCGACCATCAGGAAGATGACAATCAATGCGCCGTAGGCTGCGTTGGGAATGTGCGCCAGCGTTTCATTCCCCAGATTCAGCCCCATAAAATTGGCCCCCAATGAGAATAAGTGGTTCACGACTCCAGGCATGAGCAGGATGAGTGCCGCCCCCAGATAGCTTCCAAGAATACTGCCGAGGCCGCCCACGATCACCATCGCCAGAACCTGAATGGACACGTTCACGGCAAACTGCTCGGGGGCTGCAAGAAAGTAGAATGTCGCCACCAAAATAGCGCCGCTGATACCGGCGATGAAAGACGAGGCGGCAAAGGCGACGAGCTTGTAGTAGAAGCTGTTCACACCCAAAATTGCGGCGGCAAAATCCTTTTCGCGCACAGCAACCAATGCACGGCCCAGGCCGGTGCGTCGCAGATTGAGCATGAAGATTGTGACCAGCACACACCACCCGAAGGCGACATAATAAAGCCCCGCATCAGATGTGATGTCTTGCCCCATCAACGCAAAGGTGGGCGATTGCAGGGATGCGTGCGACCCGCCTGAAATTGCTGGCGAATGGGTCAGCACCCAATCCATCACGAATTGCATCGCAAGCGTCGTGAGCGCCAGGTAAAGCCCCTTGACCCGAAGCGCCGCAAAGGCAAACAGGCTGCCAATCACCGAAGAGGTCAGACCGCCGATAAGCAGGGCAATCTCCCATGGAACTCCGAATTTGGCCGCGTGAACCGCCGAATAGGCCCCAACCGCCATCACGGCTGCATATCCCAGATGAAGCTGCCCGGCCCAACCTGTCACAAGGTTCAACCCCAATACGGCCGCCGTCCAGATCAACCAAGGCAGAATGTAGCTGTTCAGATAAAGCGAACTGACCAGATAGGGTGCCGCAAGCCCGAGCAGCAAGAAGAACACCACCGCATTGCGATCGGCCGGAACCGGAAAGAGCTTGCTGTCGGAGACGTAACTATTGTGGCGAACGCCAGAGAGACCGTAAAACATGTTCTATACCCTCTCAATGTCATGGCGGCCAAACAGGCCATGCGGGCGGATCATCACCGTCAGGATCAACACCGCAGCGACAATCAGATC
>DFBW01000281.1:0-998 GCA_002366775.1 Roseovarius sp. UBA3070
GTTGAGATCCTGCGCAACGGCAGTGGCATTTCTCTGATTGGCCTGGTGCCTGCCAGTACGGACCGCGAAGAGCTGTTGGAAAGTATTCGCAAAGCCTCGGGCGGAGATGAGGTGGCTGATCTGCTGGATGTCGCTGATTACCAGCATCCCGACACATGGGAACTGGCGCTTGATTACGCCGTGCGCTCGCTCAAGTCATTGCCACGCACCAAAATTTCGGTGGATGCCAGCCGGGTTGAGATCACTGCCATGACCGACAGCCCCGAGGAAAAGCGTGCAACCGAGATCAAGCTGGCGCGATCGGTGCCTGATGATGTGCGTTTGTCGTTAAGCATTTCTGCGCCGCGCCCGGTGGTCACGCCCTACACGTTGCGCTTCGTCCATGAGAATGAGCAGGGCCGGTTTGATGCCTGCACCGCAGATACAGAAGCCGCCCGAACAACAATTTTGGCGGCGGCTGGCAAATTGGGCCTCAAGGCACGCCCCGACTGTGTGATCGGCCTTGGCGTGCCATCACCCAAATGGGCAAAGGCGGTTGAACTGTCGATTGCGGCTTTGGGTGATCTGGGCGGTGGCAGCGTGACATTTTCAGATGCAGACATTTCGCTCAATGCGCTGCAAGGCACGCCACAAAGCGTGTTTGATACGGTGGTCGGAAATTTGGAAAACACCCTGCCTGATGTGTTTGCCCTGCATTCGACACTGCCCGCTCCGGTTGATGATTCCGCACCCGAAGTGCCTGATTTTATTGCCACCTTGTCGCCCGAAGGGCAGGTGCAAATCCGCGGGCGGGTTGGCAGCGAATTTATGCGTGACACAGTCGACAGCTATGCCAAGGCCCGGTTTTCTTCGGACGGCGTGCATACAACGGCCCGCGTTGCTGAAAGCCTGCCCGAAGATTGGCCGCTGCGTGTATTGGCGGGGCTTGAGGCGCTATCGTATCTGTCGAATGGGGCGGTGACGATCACACCGGATCTGGTGGATGTGACAGGCAATAC
>DFBW01000281.1:1038-16560 GCA_002366775.1 Roseovarius sp. UBA3070
GATCAGTTTGAGATCAATGTAAACTACAAAAAGACCCTCGACCCGGTGCTGGGCCTGCCCACGCCGGATGAATGCGAGGCCTTGATTGCTCAGGTACAGGTTGAGCGGAAAATCAGTTTTGAGCCGGGATCATCCAATATGGATGCCAATGGCGCGGCGATCATGGACGACATTGCTGAAATTCTGAAGAAATGTGGTGATATTCGTATGGAAATCGGTGGCCACACTGACAGTCAGGGCCGTGAGGGAATGAACCAGCAGCTTAGTCAGGAGCGCGCACGGGCCATTCTGGACGAGTTGCGCGCACGCCGGGTGTTGACCAGCTCGATCAATTCAAAGGGATATGGTGAAAGCACACCCATCGCCGACAATGAGACCGAAGCAGGCCGCGAAGCCAACCGCCGGATCGAGTTTAAACTGATCCGCCCTGAGCCGATCAAAGACGAGCAAACAACTCTTGAAAGCCTGGCTGATCCGGTAGAAGAAGGGGCACAGACCCCAGCCGAAACCCAGCCTGAGACGGAAGAAGACAGCACAGATGAACAGAACTGAGTTTATCATTGCCACGGCCATCGTTTTGTTTGTGGCGTTCTGCCTGGGCTGGTTTGCGAATTGGCTGATTCATAAATTTATCCGTGTCGCAGGCTCGGATGTGGGCGAGTTGGAGCGCATGGCGCAAGAGTTGCATGAAGCTGAAGAAACCCGTGATCAGGCCATCACCTATTTGCAACAGCGTGAGGCCGAGCTGACCAACCAGTTGAGCCAGACCGAGGCTGAACTTGCCGCCACCATGGAAGGCCTGCGCGAGGCGCGCTATGAGGCTGAACAGATGCGCTCGGAGCTGGAGCGGCGCGCGGCGATCTAAGAGGCGTTGCCGCTGGAACTCGCGGGATCTGTCGATTGAAGCGTCTCCTTTCGTTAGCTAGGTACTGATCCATTTAGCGGTGGCGGCTGATCCGCGCATATTCTGTTTCAGATGCATCACCGGTATTTTGAGGTGACTTATGGCAATCCGGAAATGCCCTGAGATAAATGGGTCGGGTCGTTTCATGATGGCACGTTGGATGCGTGTGATCGGTTGAAGGGTCGGTGGTCTCGGCGGGGGTGACGGCAGCATTTTGCACTCATCCCGGCTAGCGCCTGGGCTTCGCTCGCAATGTTGGATCAGCCTGGGTCGGGTCTTCGGGCCAGGGGTGTTTGGGGTAGCGGCCGCGCATATCCTTGCGCACATCGCCATAAGAACTGGCCCAGAATCCAGGGATATCCAATGTGGTTTGCACAGGCTTGCTGGCCGGGGACAGCAGCGTCACGCGCAGGGGGGTCTTGCCCACCAGCGGATGCGTGGTCTGGCCGAACATTTCTTGTAGGCGCAGGCTGATCTGGGGGTGATCGCCGGCATAATCAATCGGGATGTTTCGGCCCAAAGGCGTGGTGAAATGCGCTGGAGCAAGATGGTCTAACCGCTGCATCTGATCCCAGCTGAGCCGGGCGCGCAGCGCATCCAGCATGTCAAAGCGTTTCCAATCTTGTGCGGTTTTCACGCCGCTCAGATAGGGCAATAACCAATCGTTTAGACCAGACAGCAGGGCTGCATCCGACATATCGGGTAAATCCTTGCCTGCCTCGCGTGCAAGGCTCACACGGGCCACAAACCTGCGAGCGGCGTCTGTCCAGGTCAGGCCAAGATCACGCACGCCGTCCAGCATGGCGCGGGCGATTGTTTCAATTGGCGCATCTTTCCAGATGCGGTCATCCAATGTCAGCGCCCCAAACTGTTCGCGACGCCGGGCCATCACCCGGCGCTCGCGCTTGTCCCATTGGCAAATATCGTGCCATTCGATCTGATCGCCATATAGCCCGCGCAGTTCGGCCTCTGAGATTGCAATCGCCTGACGGATGCGGGCCTCGCGGGGGTTGCCATCCAGATCGGTGGCGACAATCAGGCGGGTGGTGATCAGTGGATCACCCTGGGGCAAAATGGCCCCCTTACCGCCTGACAAAACATAGCGCGGCTCATCACCGGGGCGACGCAGGCCGATGCGATCTGGATAAGCCAGAGCCGCCATTTCAGCGCCGCTCATCGTGCTTTTACATGCACGTCTCGCTTGTCGGCTCAGCCGTTTCGCCTCGGTTTTGATACGTTCAATTGCACCGCGATTGGCGGGCCAAGGATGGCGGTCTGCATAGCCGCGCGGATCATTCAGAGCCGAAAGGCGCAGCGAGAGGTCCACCGGTGCGGCGCGTGACAGGGGGTCACGATCCGCCAGCAATGCTGCAAGGGGTGCTGCATCAGGCCCCGCCACCGCCAACATATGCGCCAGACGTGGATGCAGTGGCAACGCGGCCAGTGCCCGGCCATGGTCTGTAATGCGGCCCGACCCATCCAGTGCACCCAGCATCTGCAACAAGGCTTGTGCTTCGCTGTAGGTGCCGGGGTTGGGGGGCGTCAGCAGCGGAAGATCGGCAGGTGTAACCCCCCAAAGAGCGATATCCAGCGCCAGCCCAGCCAGATCGGCGGCTTCAATCTCGGCGGGGGGATGTGCGGCCAGAGCGCCTTCGCCGCCTTTGGTCCAGAGGCGGTAACAGGTGCCTTGCGCCACCCGGCCTGCGCGGCCTGTGCGTTGGGTGGCCTCGGCGCGTGTCACGGCCTCGGTCACCAGCCGCGACATGCCCGAGCCGGGATCAAACCGGGCCCGGCGCGCCTTGCCGCCATCGACCACCACTCGGATGTCCTGAATGGTCAGGGAGGTTTCGGCAATGGCGGTGGCCAGTACGATTTTGCGGGCCTGTGTATCGGGGTGAATGGCGGCGCGTTGCTCGGCAAAGGGCAGGGTGCCGTAGAGAGGGCGAATGCGGCAGTCAGCTGGCAGTCGGTCCTTCAGTAGCCCCGCGACACGGCGAATTTCGCCTTCGCCGGGCAGAAATACCAGAACACCGCCGCGGGATTCATTCACGGCGTGGACAACCAGATCAGCCAGCGCGTTTTCAAACCGTGTTTCTTTGCGCAAAGGCCGATCAAGCCAGCGAATGTCCACTGGATAGCTGCGCCCTTGTGAGGTGATCACGGGCGCCTTTATGAGATCGGCCACCGGGGCTGCATCCAACGTGGCGGACATCACCACCAGCATCAGATCATCACGCAAGGCGCCCGCAATTTCGAGGCACAGCGCCAATCCCAGATCAGCATTCAGCGAGCGTTCGTGGAACTCGTCAAAAATTACCGCGCTCACACCGGTCAGTTCCGGGTCCGACTGGATCATACGGGTCAGAATGCCTTCGGTCACCACCTCGATGCGGGTGGATTTACCCACCTTGGTTTCACCCCGAATGCGGTAGCCGACAGTTTCACCTATTGCTTCGCCCAATGTGTCGGCCATCCGCTCGGCAGCGGCGCGTGCAGCCAGTCGGCGCGGTTCCAGCATCAGGATACGGCCCGTGACCAGCCCGGCTTTGAGCATCTCAAGTGGCACAACAGTGGTTTTGCCCGCCCCCGGTGGCGCCTGCAATACGGCGCGCCCTGTGTCCTTAAGGGCTTGGATCAGCGCGGGGATTGCGCTGCGGATGGGAAGGGAATTGCTCACACCAAAGGTTATCGGCGAGTGCGCCCGATTTGACCAGAGGCGCGATGACCTATGCCCCGCTAAAACACGCCCTGCAAAAGGCGTGTGTGGATTGCGTGGGAACAAAAGTATTTTTGGAAAGGTGAAACCAGGGTCGAAACAAGGGCGGTTAGCGGACTGGACATTTGCCAGGCGGGCAAGGCATGAAGATACCAAATGACAACAGGTGAGCGTGATGGATATTGATCAGCTGAGCGAACAGGTTCTCAAAGGTGAGCGCCGGGCATTGGCGCGCGCAATTACGTTGATCGAGAGCAGCCGCGCGGATCATCGCACGCTTTCTGCGGCGTTGCTGGAGCGTCTGCGCCGAGCAGACCGTCAGGCGGTGCGCATCGGGCTGAGTGGCACACCGGGCGTGGGGAAATCTACATTCATTGAGAGCTTTGGCACCATGCTGACGGCACAGGGGCTGCGCGTGGCTGTCTTGGCGGTTGATCCCAGCTCAGCGCGCTCGGGTGGGTCGATCCTGGGGGATAAAACCCGCATGGACCGATTGAGCCGCGATCCAAACGCCTTTATCCGCCCCTCCCCCAGCCAAACCCATTTGGGTGGTGTGGCGCGCCGCACGCGCGAAGCAGTGACCTTGTGCGAAGCCGCTGGTTTTGATGTCGTGTTGATTGAAACGGTGGGCGTTGGCCAGTCTGAAACGGTTGTGGCTGAAATGTCAGATCTGTTCATCTTGCTGCTGGCCCCGGCAGGCGGGGACGAATTGCAGGGCGTGAAACGCGGCATTATGGAAATGGCGGATATTATTCTGGTGAACAAGGCGGATGGTGATCTGAAGGCCGCCGCCATGCGCACCTGTGCGGATTATGCCGGTGCGCTTAGGTTGCTGCGCAAGCGCCCGCAAGATCCAGATGGATTTCCCAAAGCAATGACCGTTTCAGCGCTGGAGGAGGACGGCCTGAAGGCTGCCTGGGAGGAAATGCAAACCCTGACAGAGTGGCGCCGTGGCGCCGGGTTTTTTGATGGTCGGCGGTCTGATCAGGCGCGTTATTGGTTTGAGCAAGAGCTGCGCCATGCGCTTTTGGCCAAGTTGGAAACCGCTGAGGCACGCGCTGAAACGGCGCGTCTGGGTGCGATTGTAGCGGCTGGTGAGGCAACCCCGGCTGTGGCGGCGGCGCAACTTCTGGCAAGCCTGGGCATCAAAGACGGGTGACAGCTGTGCTTGTTTGCGCTATCACAGGCCACCAAATGACGGAGGGTGCACATATGTATTACGGGATCTGGAACATAGCCACTTAAGGCAGCCAGCTCCGTATGGGCGGCTGTTTTTCGATGCAGCTTACGCTCCAATTGTGCCCCCATTACTTCCGCCCGAAAGGCGACCGTCATGTACAAGTTCTTTGAAAATCTGATCAATCCCTTCGCGCGTTTTTCTGAAGATACGCCACCTTCAACGCTATGGGCTTATCTGAAAACCCAATATGCGCCGTTCCGCAAGTGGATGGTGTTGATGGCGTTCAGCGGCATCATCGTGGCGCTGATGGAAACCGGGTTAATCTTTTATTCGGGCCGGGTGATTGATTTGCTCAGCGGCAATACACCCGACAGCCTGATGGCCAATCATGGGCTGGAGTTGGCCATTGCCGCTGTGCTGATCATGACGTTGCGCCCGGTGCTGATCGGGCTGAACCATCTGCTGCTGGAACAAACGCTGGCTTCGAACATGCAAGAACAAGTGCGCTGGCGGGCGCATAAACATCTGTTGGGGCAATCCTCGGGCTTTTTCCAGAACGAGTTTGCCGGGCGTCTGACCAATCGTGTCATGCAATTGGGTGAAGCTGTCGAGGACAGCACCTACATGGCTTTTGAAGGCGTGTGGTATGCGCTCACTTATGTGCTGGGGGCAGCCATCATTCTGGCAGGTGTTAATCCCATTCTGGCCTTGCCTTTGTTGGGGTGGGTGCTGCTGTACAGTCTTTATGTGGCCTATATCGCCAAGCGCGTTGGCGTGGCGAGCGAGAAGTGGTCGGATGCACGATCCATGGTGACGGCGCGCGTGGTGGATGCCTATTCCAACGTTGAGACGATCAAGCTCTTTGCCGATGAAAACACAGAAGAAATCTATATTCTGAGCGCGATGAAACGCTTGCGCCTGCGGGTGCAACGGTTTTTACGACTGATGACCGAGCTGAATTTCGGCCTCAACATCATCAACGGTGTTCTGATCTTGGGTATGATTGGTCCGGCGATCTGGCTGTGGTCGCGCGGCTCTGTCAGCGTGGGCGAAGTGGCGGCTGCCTCTGCTTTGACCATTCGGCTGAACGGTATGTCGGGTTGGATCATGTGGGTGATTATTCGGCTGTTTGAACATGCAGGTGTGATCCGCGAGGCACTGCGCTCGGTTTCTGTGGCGCATGACGTTGTGGATGCACCCAATGCCCCACCTCTGGACGTGACAGATGCCAAGATCGAGTATCGCGGCGTTACGCATCACTATGGCCGTGGGCGCGGTGGGTTGGAAAATGTTGATTTAACGTTTGAACCGGGCACGCGCGTGGGGCTTGTGGGGCGTTCGGGGGCGGGCAAATCCAGCCTTGTGAACCTGCTTTTGCGATTCCGTGATGCCGAAGAGGGCGAGATCCTGATTGATGGGCAAAATGTGGGTGACGTCACGCAGACCTCATTGCGTCAGTCAATTGGCATGGTGTCTCAGGACAGCTCGCTGTTGCACCGCTCAATCCGGGCCAATATCCTTTATGGCCGCGCAGATGCAGATGAAGCGGCGATGATTGCAGCGGCAAAAAGGGCTGAGGCCCATGAGTTTATCCTGGATCTGGAAGATGGGCAGGGTCGGCGCGGGTACGCAGCACATGTGGGTGAACGCGGTGTGAAACTGTCGGGTGGTCAGCGGCAACGGGTGTCAATCGCTCGCGTGATCCTGAAGGATGCACCCATTCTGGTGCTGGACGAGGCGACATCAGCACTTGATAGTGAAGTGGAAGCGGCCATTCAGGACACTCTGTTTGGATTGATGGAGGGCAAGACGGTGATCGCTATTGCCCATCGGTTGAGCACAATTGCTCAGATGGACAGGATTGTGGTGATGGATCAGGGGCGTGTTGTTGAGGATGGCACACATGATGAATTGCTGGTTCTGGGCGGTGTCTATGCCAGCCTTTGGTCACGGCAATCGGGTGGGTTTCTAGGTGCAGATGAGCCAATGGAGGTGGGGTGCAACCCCACCCTACGCACCGACGCCAGCCATGATCTGTAGGGTGGGGTTGCACCCCACCTTCGATCGCAACAAAGGTACGACTGCGCCAGCAAGATAAAACGGGCTACCACGGCCTGTATGATCTCAAAGAGTTCGTCCAATATCAGCGCGCCCGCGATGGCCGAAATGGCCAGTCCGCTATCCAATGATGTGAAACCAATTTGGTCAGAAGCGCTCAAGCAGTCGGCGCAGATAGTTGCGTTCTACTTCAGGGCGCGCGCCTTCGCCTGAGCGGCGGCGTATTTCGTCCAGTAACTCACGCGCGCGGCGGTACACATCTTCGCCTTGCAACAGGTCATCTGGTGTGCCGACCTGCCCGCCACGGCCCGGAGTGCGGCCCAAAGGATCGGATTGCTCATCACCGAATTGGCCCAGAGCCTGACCTTGCCCAGCTTCGGTTTCGTTGTTCTCGGCCAAAGCGTCACCCAGATTGCGCATTCCGTCGCGCAGGGCTTCCATGGCTTCGGATTGGCGGTCTATGGCCTCGGCAAGATCGTTGTTGCGCAGGGCCTCTTCGGCCCCCTGCATGGCGCGCCCGGCCTGATCCAAAGCATCACGCGCCGCATCACTGGCCTCACCCGATCCGCCCGGCAACGCATCGCGTTGCGCTTCAAGGCGGCGGCGCAAAGCATCCTGACGCTCGGCCAGCGACCCTTGGCTATTGCCTGCCAGCGGGTCACCACGCCCGCCAGGTTGCTGGCCCTGGCCTTCGCCCTGACCATCCAGCCCCTCATGTTGCTGGCCCTGACCCTGTCCGCCATTGCGGCCCTGATTGTTCTGGGATTGGCCAGCTTGGGCATCGGGATTGAACTGTTCCTGCAAATCCCGAAACGCCTGATCGGACAGGCCCTGTTGATTGCGCAGCGTGTCGGCAAGGCCCTCCATAGCCTGCTGACCTGGGTTGTCGCCTTGTTGGCCTTGCTGACCTTCGGTGACACGCAGGTTTTCCATCATCTCCTGGAACTCTTCCAGGGCTTGTTGGGCTTCGGCCATGCGGCCTTGTTCCATCAACTCCTGAATGCGGTCCATCATGTCTTGCAGGTCTTGCTGGCTAAGTTGTTGTGCGTCTTGCGAGCTCTGAGGGGTATCGCCCTGATCGCCGTCGCGCTGGGCCTGCTGAGATTTCTGGCGCAGATAATCCTGAGTGGCGTCGCGCAATTCCTGCATCAGCTGGGCAATATCTTCGTCGCTGGCACCACGTTTAATCGCCTCGGACAGCCGCTCTTGTGCCTCGCGCATCCGTTCCAGAGCATTGCCGATGTCGCCATCTTCCAGCAGCAGGGCAAGATCCCACATCGCCTGGGCAATCTCGCCTTGTGTCTCAGGGGTCAGGCTGTCATGGCGCACCAACGTATCCAGACGCCGCATAATCACGCGCAGTTTCAGATAGGCCGTATCTGAGCGGAACAAGCCCGGTTCGGGCGCATGGCTGATGGCACGCAACATCTGTACAACGCGTCGCCCGTTGGATTTGGCCCACAGCAGATCGCGGCGTTGCTCGACGATAGCCGCAGCCACCGGATCAAAGAAACGGCGTGCGGGCAGGGGCATAGTCAGCGGCGCAGTTTCGCCGGTTTGATCGGCGGCGTCCTGCACTTTGAGGGTCAGTGTTACGGGCAGATGCGCCCAAGGGTGTTGCGATAGGTTTTCAATCAGAGTTTCCACGAATTCTGCGCGATCACCCGTAATTGGCATGGGCAGGTCCAGATCAATCGCCTCACGCGGGTCAGGGTCCGCACTCAGGCCATACCGCCGGTCGAGCTGACCCAAATCGAGGGCGAAACGTGCAGTTCCATTGATGATCTCATAATCATCACGCGCCCGAAACGGTTGGCTCATCTGACCATCAAACGTGGTACGCGCTCCGTCAGGCAGTACCTCAACCGTGGGCGGGGCGTCTGCCAGGGCTGTGATATTCCAGGCCTGCCCGCCGGGCCCATCAATGCGCAGCTCGCCGTCGCGTGTGATGTCAAAACTGTGCTGTGTGTCAGTGGCAGCCCCCACATCTTTGGTCCGCCCCGAGACCGTTTCCGCAACGCTGAGCGCGCCGACTTCGCCGTAAAACCGCAGGGTGATACGGCTGCCTGCGGGGGCGGTGAATGTGTCGCTCAAATCGCTGAGATACAGGCTGGGCTTGCCCGTATAGGCGGGCGGTTCCACCCAGCCCTCCCATGTGGCGGTGTTTGCCACAGCGCCACCAGTGCCAGGTGCCATATGTGCAACCGTCCCAACCCGCCAGAGCGAGCCAAACAAAAGCGCCACCACCAGCCCCAGAAGGGCGATATAGCGCATGCCAAACCGGTCTTTGTGCGCCAATCTCAGGTCGGGTTTTACCGCGTGGGCAGCAGCAGCCTTGTCTTGCATCCGGGCCTGATGTGCGCGCCACAAAGCGCGCGAAGCGGCGTCACCTTCGCCAATCACCTGTTTATCTGACAGGGCCGTCAGCGGATGGCCGGGCAGCGTATCATCCAGCCTTGTGAGCGCGTCACGGCGGTCGGGCCAGCGGAATTTCCGTAGGCCCTGCACCGCAAACACACAAAACAGCAATGCGCCCAGAACCATTAAGGCCCAGACAATATCAACCGAAACCATGTCGTGCAGGCCCAGCATCAGCACCGCAGCGAAGGTGGCAATCAACGTCCACAAAGGCCAAAATGCATGCACGACCCGTTCGGCAATCATACCAGCCCAAGTCAGCGTTAAAGGCACGCGAAGGCGTGTCAGCAAGGGCCCCAAAGCATTTGGATGGATTGCCATGCACCGTTCCAATCAGCGGCGTGTCGGGCAGGGTGCCCTACAGCCAATGAGGGATGGTATCGCGTTTTATCATATCTTCAAAGGTCGGACGTGCCCGAATGACGGCAAATTGATGCTCATGCACCAAAACTTCGGGGATCAAAGGCCGGGTGTTATATTCGCTCGACATTACAGCGCCATAGGCACCCGCACTGCGAAACGCGACCAGATCACCGGCGCTCAGTGGTGGCATCATGCGCTTTTTGGCAAAGGTATCGCCGGATTCGCACACCGGGCCAACGATGTCATAGGGCTGTTGCTCAATGCCCGCAGCGGGCTCTGCCACCGGGATGATGTCGTGATGAGCGTCATACATCGCTGGGCGGATCAGGTCATTCATTGCGCCATCAAGGATCAGAAAATCACGATCTTCGCCGGATTTCACATAGATGACCTTGGTAACCATGATGCCTGCATTGCCAGCCACCAGCCGACCCGGTTCAATCTCAATTTCGCAGCCCAGATGGCCCAGCGTTTCTTTGATCAACGCGCCGTATTCAGTGGGCAGAGGAGGCGCCTCGTTTGAGCGCTCATAAGGGATGCCAAGCCCGCCGCCCAGATCAAGACGGCGGATATCATGGCCATCAGCGCGCAGCACGTCGGTCAGCTCGGCCACTTTCAGGTAGGCTTGCCGGTATGGCTCCAGTTCGGTGATCTGACTGCCGATATGCACGTCAATCCCGATGATGTGCAGCCCAGGCAGGGCGGCGGCCATGGCATAGACATCGCGTGCACGGCTGATCGGGATGCCAAACTTGTTTTCGGATTTGCCAGTGGCAATCTTGGCGTGGGTTTTGGCATCTACATCCGGATTCACCCGGATGGTGATCGGCGCAGTTTTACCCATTTCGGTGGCCACACTGCTGAGTAGCTGCATTTCAGGTTCGCTCTCAACATTGAATTGGCGGATACCACCAGCCAAAGCGGCCTGCATTTCATCACGGGTTTTGCCGACACCGGAAAAGACAATCCGATCGCCCGGCACACCAGCGGCAATCGCGCGGGCATATTCCCCACCCGAAACAACATCCATACCCGCCCCAAGATCGGCGAGCGTTTTCAGGATCGCCTGATTGCTGGCCGCTTTCATCGCGTAGCACACCAAATGATCCAGGCCGTTCAGCGCCTCGTCAAACAGGCGGAAATGGCGGGTCAAAGTGGCGGTGGAATACAGATAGAACGGCGTGCCGACTTCGGCTGCAATTTCGGCCACGGGGACATCTTCGGCACATAGCTGGCCGTTTTGATAAAGAAAATGATCCATGCAAACGCCATTACGGCGAACGCCTTTTGGGTTCAATCAAAAAGACGTTCGCGCGTGGGGATTGCCTAAATGCGGGTGGTTTAGGCGAAACGCCTTAATGCCCGGTTTTTATGTGTTTCATCATTTTGGCCCGCGCGACCGAGCGCAACTCTTGCCCACGATCCTCGATCTTTTTCAGGGTTGGGGCGAAGTCCTTGTTCAGGATGCCTTTGCCCGTGGCCAGCTGATACAGCATGTGATGTGGGTTGGCGTTGCATTCGATGATCACCGGGCCGTCTTCGGTGATGGCAATATCCCAGCCGAACACACCAAATTGCGGCATCAGTTTGTGCGCGTTCTTGGTGATGCGCAGCACTTCGTCCCAATGGGGGATTTGCATGCCGGGGAGGGTTTTGCCGCTGACAGGGTGGGTTTCAACCATTTCCTGTTCAAGCCCGGCACCACGGCGGCACTGCTGCAAGATACCGCTGGCATTGTCAATTTCGGCTATCATTGATCCGGATTGCCAATAGTTGTCTGACATCGCCTTTGGGGATGGGATTTTCCACAAGGTATACAGCACTTCCGGTGTGTCCTCAGCGATAACAGTGACCACGCGGATGGAGCCCACGGCGCGGCCTGCTGCTTTGGTCATGGCGGAATGTTGGTTCACGGCGTCCTGAAACAGCAACCCTTCGGCGTAATCTTCCAGCGCTTCGGTGGCAAAGGCGCGCAGATCAATGCGCGTGCCGTTGGACAGCACCAACTCGCGGGTGGCTTTGTCCAGATCAAGGATAAGCGCCGATCCAACCGAGCCTGAGCCTTGTTCGGGCTTCACAAACAGCGGATAGCGCGCTGTATTCATAAGGAATTCTTCGATTTCGGGCACTTCAGTCAGCGTCAGCAACGCGCCATAATCACGGCTGTGCGAGGCGACGGCCTGAATATGTGGCGTCGCAAAGCCCAACTGATCCATCATCGCGCCGTAAAACACCTTGTCGCGCACAAAGGCGCGCAGTTCGGTGACGGAGCGGGGTGACAGCCGGTCATTCAACAGGCGGCTGCCGCGTTCACCCACAAACTCGCGCTTCTCATCGGCGCTGAGGTCGGTGCGATAGATCGCATTGTTGTAATACTGGTTGAATTCGACACGGTTCTTACCGGCCCAAAGGCGCAGCATCTGGCTGAATTGTTTAAACGGGCTAACGCCATATTTGCGGGCCACTTCCACAATCTGCTGACTAGGGGGAGGGGCTGCTTTTTCGGGCGCTGCCAAAAGGGCGCGGGGGGCGGTTGTATCGGACATATCTTTGGTCCTCCTGTCGCTTGTTTTCTGCTCTTTGACAGGAGGGATAGCGCGGGAATTTGGCCAAAATGGGGCGGCAATCATGGAAATTTAGTTGAATTGTTTTGGATTTGGAAACAGCAGCTGTGCGGGACGAAGCAGACATCACATTAAAAGCGTATTGCCCTTATTCTGAGGCAGGCAAAAAGGTGATGCGCAGCACGGCACATGCACGTTTTAGCATGCCCAGCCGGTTAACAGCCGCTTTAGCGGCCCGGCCATCGTCAGCCCCTCCCTTGGGCTGGCGATATGTCTGAGCTAGGCGCTTCTTACGTTCTTATGGGTGTATTTTGCAGGCATAAAGCGCTTCGTGACACCTGTTGGTATCGCCACCCCAGGGGCTGACGTTGTCCTCCAGGATAGAGCTGCCGTGCTTGGCAGTTTGGGCACTAAGCTGACCTTCATGAAGGACAAACTGCGAATCAGCAGGATCAGATGCCATAGCAGCGCGCTGCTGACTCGATGCGCAAAGCTACTGGGAAGGATACTGGTCGTGGCCGGTCGTGTTGTTGCACGGTTTCAAAGGTTACCCAGTCGATCTTATAGCCCCAGCGTGACCGAGACATTGCCCGATGAAGCCGAAACGCTTGTCGATGTGCTGACCGTGCCGTTGGAATTTATACTGACGCCTGTGCTGACATCCGGGCGGATCGGGTCTCCGTCGGCGCCGCACCCCGACAGCAGGGCAACTGAGATCAGTACAAGCGCGTATTTCATCCCAAGACCTCTTTCCAGCGGGCCACCTGTGCCCTGACCTGTGCTGGCGCCGTGCCGCCATAACTGGTGCGTGAGGCGACGGAGTTTTCGACCCCGAGCACCTCAAAGATAGAGGCATTAATCTCGGAATGCACGGATTGCATTTGTTCAAGCGTCAAATCCGGCAGATCCACGCCGTCGTCCTCGGCCATGGCGACCAGGGCGCCAGTGATGTGGTGCGCCTCACGAAACGGCAGGCCAAGCACACGCACCAGCCAATCGGCCAGATCGGTGGCGGTGGAAAACCCAGATCCGGCCGCCTCGGCCAGAGAGGCACGATTGGCGGTCATATCGCGCACCATTCCATCCATCGCGGCCAGCGCCAGCATCAGGTTGTCGGCGGCGTCAAACACCTGTTCCTTGTCTTCCTGCATGTCCTTGGAATAGGCCAATGGCAGGCCCTTCATCACGGTCATCAGTGCCACATTCGCCCCGAAAATTCGGCCGATCTTGGCGCGGATCAGTTCAGCTGCATCGGGGTTTTTCTTTTGTGGCATGATGGATGACCCGGTGGAAAACCGGTCTGACAGGGTGACAAAACGGAATTGTGCGGACGACCAGATCACCAGCTCTTCGGCGAAACGCGACAGGTGCATCGCGCAAATGCTGGCAGCGGCCAGAAATTCCAGCGCAAAGTCGCGGTCACTGACAGCATCCAGCGAATTGGCCGATGGCCGGTCAAACCCCAAGGCCTGCGCTGTCATATCCCGGTCAATCGGAAAGGACGTGCCGGCCAGGGCTGCTGCGCCCAACGGGCATTCGTTCATCCGGGCACGGGCATCGCGCATGCGGCTCAGGTCACGGCCAAACATTTCTACATAGGCCATCATGTGGTGGCCCCATGTAACGGGTTGTGCGGTTTGCAAATGGGTGAATCCGGGCATGACCCAATCTGCGCCCGCTTCGGCCTGCGCCAGAAGGGCCGCCATCAGGGACGCCAAAGCGCCTTGGGCACCGTCCAGTTGGTCACGCACCCAGAGTTTGAAATCGGTCGCCACCTGATCATTGCGTGAGCGGCCAGTGTGCAGACGGCCCGCAGGTTCACCGATCAGGGCCTTCAAACGGGCCTCGACGTTCATGTGAATGTCTTCCAACGCGGTGGAAAACTCGAAATTCCCTGTTTCGATCTCTGACAAGACCGTGAGCAGGCCTTCCCTCATCGCGTCGGCGTCACTATCCTTAACGATGCCTGTGGCCGCCAACATGGCGGCATGGGCTCTTGAGCCGGCGATATCTTGGGCCGCCAGCCGTTTGTCAAACCCGATCGAGGCGTTGATCGCCTCCATGATCGCGTCAGGACCAGCGGCAAAGCGGCCGCCCCACATTTGGTTCGAGGAATTGTTGCTCATGGTCGGAACCCTTAAGGGAGGGGAAATGAAACCTGTATCGCTCGTCCTTTATATGGCCCTTGGCCTTTGTGCAAATACCGCTCTGGCGGATATGTCCGACATAGCTGCCTTGCGAATGGGTGACATGAAAAAGCTGGTGCTGCACGCCACACCAAAATCCGCAACAACAGTGGGTTTCACAGCAGAAGACGGCAGTGACATGACGCTGGCTGATTTCAAAGGCAAAGTTGTGTTGCTGAACTTCTGGGCCACCTGGTGTGCGCCGTGCCGCAAGGAAATGCCGATGCTGTCGCAGTTGCAAGCCGAGCTGGGTAGTGATGCGTTTGAGGTGGTGACGCTGGCCACAGGCCGCAATATGGTGCCAGCAATGAAGAAGTTCTTTGGTGACATTGGTGTGGATAATCTGCCTTTGCACCGTGATCCAAAACAGGCCGTTGCGCGGCAAATGGGCGTTTTTGGCCTGCCGGTCACTGTGATCCTTGATGCACAGGGAAACGAGATTGGCCGCTTGCAAGGTGATGCCGACTGGAATTCAGACAGCGCAAAATCCGTTCTTAGGGCGTTGATTGACAGCTGATAGTGAACGTCGTGCGCCCCCTGAGAGGTTGGCATAAAATGGCCCTGTTCCTGATGGTGCCGAAGGTGATGTCGAATAGCTCAGAAGTGTATGCAGCCCAGATTTTTCGCACGAAAAATCTCAGACAAAGAAAATCCGTGCGAATTTTCTATTTGGTGGTGCAAAGGTTTGTGGGCGTGGCAATACTGGAAAACCAGCTTCGAATCCCTTGACGCCCCACGCCAATGGGCCTAAAGACCCCTGACGGAATTCGGGGCGCTGCCTGTGGCGGTGCCCATTTGTATTGAGGCGAGGCTATATATGCCCCGCAAGACCACGAGGATGAACCCATGTCGCGCCGCTGCGAATTGACCGGAAAAGGCCCGATGGTTGGCAATAACTCCAGCCACGCCAACAACAAAACACGTCGTCGGTATCTGCCGAACCTGAATGATGTGACCCTGCAATCCGAAACGCTGGGTCGTGGCATTAAGATGCGCATCTCGGCGCATGCACTGCGCTCGGTTGATCACCGCGGTGGTCTGGACGCGTTTCTGGCCAAAGCCAAAGACGTTGAACTGTCCGCCTCTGGGTTGAAAGTCAAAAAAGAAATCGCCAAAGCTCAGGCCGCAGCCGC
>DFBW01000022.1:0-817 GCA_002366775.1 Roseovarius sp. UBA3070
CGATTGTTCCAATACATCGCGGGCCCGGTAAATGAGTGTTGCGCACAGATGTCAGACACCGACCGCACCCTCATGACACGCGCCTTGTTTTCTTCAGTGCACGGGATTGTGTCCTTCGGGATTGAGAACCGAACAACACCTGTTGCGCGGGATGAACTGGAACGGATGATAGAGCTGATCATCATTGGAGTTTCCGGAAACAAATAGTTTCTGAACACTGTTCACAAAATCCTTGAGCAGCGCGTGCCCCCTCTTATATCACATTCATGAACAACGTTCACAAGAGGGACTTGAATATGTTTGAAACACTTAGAACCTTGGTTATCGGGGCAAATGCCAGAACAGAAGATCGTGTCAAAGATGCCTTTGCGATCGAACTGATTGACCAGAAAATCCGCGAATCCGAGGCACAACTAAAAGCAGCCAAGGCGACGTTGGCCGCATTGGTTCAGCGGCAGCGTTCGGAAATCCGTCTTTTGGATACGCTGAAAACGCGGCTGGATACCATGACCACACGCGCCAGCGAAGCGATGCAAGCAGGGCGCGATGACCTGGCACTACAAGCCGCAGAGGCCATCGCTACGATGGAAAACGAAACCCAGCTGCGCCAAGAAACTGTCACCCGGCTGGATGGGCAGGTGACACGCCTTCGCAGTTCGCTTGAGGTGGCGCATCGGCGGTTGATTGACCTCAAGCAAGGGGCCATCACCGCGCGTGCCATCCGACGTGAACAACAGATGCAAGGTGCATTGCGCACAACGATTGCCAACACGTCTGCCGCGGATGAAGCCGAAGAGCTGATCGCCCGTGTTATCGG
>DFBW01000022.1:832-3725 GCA_002366775.1 Roseovarius sp. UBA3070
CTGTCACATACCACGCTGGAAGACCGCATGGCCGCCAACGGTTTTGGCCCGGCCACCAAAGTAACGGCCCAGCAGATTCTGGACCGGCTGAAACAAGACTGACAGGCCCGTCCCAATCTGAATCCTCAAAATCTACGGAGAAATTAAATGTACAATCACGATAAAACTGACAATTCCATGATCATGTTTTTCAACGCCGCTGGGGTAGTTGCCGCCTATGTGTTGCTGGCCCTGTCGCTTTATAAATCGGTCGATGTGCCACTGGCCACCAAAGGGTTTTGGGGCATCGGCATTCTGCTCTTGACGCTTAGCCTTGTGAACTTTGTGAAATACCGTTTTGACAACCAGCAACGCATTGACCGGATCAACCGGATCGAAGAAGTCAAGAACGAGAAAATCCTGGAGGATTACGTTGGTGATACCTTTGGGCCGGACCGCAAAGACGGTTGACTTAGACCACATATCGGGCGGCCCGGATTGGGGCCGCCCTTTGTTGGTGTAAGCGGGTTAACCCACCACGTTGAAGTCTGGCCCATAGGGATAGCCCGTGATGTTTTCATTGCCGTCTTTGGTAATCACCAGCACATCATGCTCGCGGTAGCCCCCGGCGCCGGGTTGACCCTCGGCGATGGTCAGCATCGGCTCCATTGAAATCACCATGCCGGGTTCCAGCACTGTGTCGACATCCTCGCGCAGTTCAAGCCCGGCTTCGCGGCCATAGTAGTGGCTCAGCACGCCAAATGAATGGCCATACCCAAAGGTGCGGTATTGCAGCAATTGGCGGTCTGCCAGAAAATCGTTGATCTGGCGCGTGATCTCAGCACAGCTGACGCCGGGCTTTAGCAGGCTCATCCCAAATTCATGTGCGGCTACATTCGCCTCCCAGATTTTGAGGCTGGCGGGGTCCACCTCGCCCATAAACATGGTGCGTTCCAGCGCCACATAATAGGCCGAGATCATCGGGAAGGTGTTCAGGCTCAGGATATCACCGCGCTGCAACTGACGCGCTGTCACAGGGTTGTGCGCGCCGTCAGTGTTGATGCCTGACTGGAACCAAACCCAGCTGTCACGGTATTCTGCATCAGGGAAAACGCGGGCAATTTCCTGTTCCATCGCGTCACGCCCTGTCATGGCCACGTCAATCTCGCGGGTGCCGACCTTGATTGCGTCACGGATAGCATAGCCGCCGATATCGGCAATGGCGGTGCATTTGCGGATCAGCGCAATTTCAGCATCAGATTTGTGCATCCGCTGCACCATCGTGTGCCCGGTAATGTCCACGGTTTTGGCGGGGCTCAGGAAGCTGTCCAGCTTGGCCTTTTGCATCAAGGTCATATGGTCACCCTCATAGCCGATCACTTTGCCGCCCCCCCGAGACCGACCGCACAGCGCGCCAGTAATTATCGCGCTGCCAGTCGGTATAGGTGATGTTATCCTGGTGGCTGCGACGCCAGGGCTGGCCTGCATCAATGCCAGCGGAAATTGTCACACTTTCGCTTGGTGTTACGACCAACCCATAGGGGCGGCCAAATGCGCAATACAAAAAGCCAGAATAATAGGCGATGTTGTGCATAGAGGTGAAAACAGCCGCCTCAACGCCGGTGTCTTCCATGATCTTACGAAGCCCCGCCAGACGCCTATCATATTCAGCGGCGTCAAAGGCTTGGCTGGCTTTTTCACCATTGTGAAACCGGTAGATTTCCGGGCGTGCGGTATCGGTGAATTTGGTGGTGTTTGGATGTGCAGTCATAGTGACCCTCCTAAAAAGAAAGGTTCCGGCGTTCAGGACTTTTGGGATATATCGGCCCAAGGGGCGACGCCATCGCCCCGGCCATGGGGCTTAATTGACCATCGCGCAGATTCTGGCAAGATAAATTGTTTCGCATCACAACAGATAGCCCAGATACAGCGAAACATGCGCAATGCTCTTTGTGTCTCGCAGCGCATCGCAAATCGTTGCTGGACATGCTTTTTGCGATACGCTTTGTTTTGCGACACAGTTAAAGGAAAATAGCGACATGCCCGCAGCCCCCGGACCTTTGAACCTGATTACCGATGTGGCGGGCCTGCGCGTTGGCAATGCCTCGGATGCAATGATTTCAACAGGGGCCACTGTGCTGCTGGGCGATGCGCCATTCACGGCTGGTGTGCATGTCATGGGCGGTGCGCCTGGCACCCGTGAAACCGATCTGCTGGCCCCTGACAAAACGGTGGAACAAGTTGATGCGCTGGTGCTGGCAGGTGGTTCAGCCTTTGGTCTTGATGCGGCCTCGGGGGTGGCGGATGCCTTGCGTGTTGCTGGGCGCGGTTTTGTTGTGGGCAACCAACCTGTGCCGATTGTACCGGGCGCGATCCTGTTTGATTTGCTCAATGGTGGTGACAAGGATTGGGCTGAAAACCCATACAAGCAACTCGGGGCTGATGCCTATGCCTCGGCTGACAGGTCGTTCTCGCTCGGATCAAGTGGCGCAGGCATGGGGGCCACCACGGCCAATCTCAAAGGTGGGTTGGGCTCTGCTTCGCTGGTCTTGCCATCGGGGCACACGGTGGGCGCATTGGTGGCGGTCAACGCCTTGGGGTCTGCCACGGTGGGGGATGGGCCATATTTCTGGGCAGCCCCATTTGAAATCGGTGCCGAGTTCGGCGGTCTTGGCGGTGCGCCGGATTATCCTGATCTGCATTTGCCTGCGACCAAACTGGCACAGCATTCAAATACCACGATCGCCATTATCGCCACGGATGCAGCGATGTCACAGGCACAATGCACCCGGCTGGCCATGGCAGCCCATGATGGGTTTGCCCGCGCATTGCTGCCATCGCACACGCCAATGGATGGCGACCTGATTTTTGCGGCATCTACCGGCGCACGCACAATGGACAGCCCCATCGCCGA
>DFBW01000022.1:3820-4355 GCA_002366775.1 Roseovarius sp. UBA3070
ACCGGGCGTTCATCCGCCCCGACCCAAACCGTGACTGGCACATCCAGACGGTTGACCATCAAAACAGGGCTTTCAGCAATTGCAGCCGCTTCGTCCAAGTTGAAATCGGCATTCATCTGGGTATGTATCAGCGGGCGCAGGTCCGAAACCGGAGAGATCGCCATCACGCGCTGCAAACGCGCCGCAACCGCTGGGTCAAGCAGGCCCGGCTCCGTCATCCGTGACACCAGATGCCCACCCGCGGAATGGCCCGCCAAAATCAGCGGCCCGTCAACCATCCCGGCAGCGACATTCACCGCTGCCGCGATTTGGTGCGTAATATCGCCAATTTGCACGTCCGGACACAGATCATAAGACGGCATCGCCACGGCCCAACCATGGGCCAAAGCACCCTGCGACAGGTGGAACCAATACGAGCGATCAAACTTTAGCCAATACCCACCGTGCACAAACAAGACCAAAGCTTTGGCCGGGTTTTCTGGATAAAACAGATCAAACCGTTGCCGCCCACTTGCCCCATAAGGCAGCCCGGCAC
>DFBW01000164.1 GCA_002366775.1 Roseovarius sp. UBA3070
CCCTGGCACCGTACTCCCCGGCTGAATACCCATGTTTCCGCAGTGCGGTTCCGGCCCACCTGGCGGCCCACGCCCTCGATGATCGCCAGCGGAGAGTACCGCAACTATACCCGCCCTCCTGGCTTAAAGAACCCACTGGGGCTGGTTGCTGTCCGGCTGGGTCCGGGCATGTTGGTCTACCTGCATGACACCAACCGCCGACAGCTGTTTGAGAAAGACCAACGCGCCCTGTCGCATGGCTGTATTCGCGTTCACAAATGGGCCGAGCTGGTGGCCTTTGTGCTGGATATGGACCTTGCACAGGTCCACAAGCTGGCCAATGGCAGGCGCACCTTTGATGCCCCTGCCCCGCCCATTCCGGTCGAACTTGGATATTACACGCGTTTCCCCGATGCGACGGGCCGCATCATCAGCCACCCCGATATCTACGGTCTGAATTCGAGGGCTGGATTGCAGAACAATGACCAGCAAACAGACCGCATCGCCTGTGCTGTGAACGCGCCCTGATTAAACCTCGGCCACGCCAATCATATAGTTTTCTTCATAGGCTTTGGCGCACCTCGGGCAGGTGGTGTAAAAGAAGAACACCCGCTTTGCGGTCTTGCCCATGGCGGTCGCCGCCACTTCCATATCATGTGAATAATCCTTGGCGCGCCGGTATGGCCCTTCAAAGACCCGCGTAATGAAATCACCTGACAGGGTTGTCATATCTTCACCATCAACGTCTTTTGATACGGCAAAATAATGCTCCGCCTCCCAGGGCGAGGTATCACGGCTCAGCACGATTTCCGTCGCCGGGTCAGCGGCACCGGCATCTTCGATGTGCTGTTGCACCCGCGTGAAAACCTGCCCCATGTTCCAGGGGATATGCATTGCACTTCGGGTCGTGGCCCGCACGAAGGTCTTGTCCTCAAAATGCAGCCGCTGATTGTCCCAGCCCTCAGGGTTGAACCGGGGGCAACATCCTGTCGTGTTCTCGCTTGTGTCGTAGAACGGAAAAGCATTGATTTCCATGATAGGCCCCTTTTCATGTTGGTTTCAACGGCCCCGGCAGGGGTGCAAAACCGCGCCCTGCCCCCTTGATATCCGTCAACCACAACAGGTTTCCACCAGGTCGAAACCCGATGGGTGCTATACCGGATAATTCCCTTCATCGAAGGGATTTGGCTCAGGCTCTTCGGGTAAACCGCTTGGCCCGGGATACTCGGATGGGGGCGGTTCGGGCGATGGATCGGTGACTTGCGGGTCTTCTGGCGATGCGGGATCGGATTGCGGATCCTGCGGCATCGGTGCCTCAGCCGGCGGCTTGTCAGAAGGCTGAGGAGTGGTTTCGCGGGCCATGATATGTCCTTTGCGGAATTTGCGATCAGGCCCAGCTTACTCCCTTTCAATCCACCGCTTTTGACGAGGATCAATCAGCTTCGCGTCTACACCAAGAAATGCTATCATCATGACACCCACAACCAGATGAAAACACACCTTTCGGATACATCTGCAAAATATGGGCATCAGAACCCGAATGGTTCACCGTAAACCCAACCCATCACAAGATGGGACGATACACCGAAGGCAAGCACGCAGAGTATATTGAGCATGATATTCACAACCTATTCTACCGAGGTTGCGGATTAAGTGCCTTGTTATACGGCTTCCAGTCGGTGATCTCAGGGTAGTATTTTTTCCGCCAACCGCGCACCCGTGGGTTCATCACCCGGCGCCACAGGGGAGGGACCATCGCGGCCATTGTCATGAGCGGATAGCCATGCGGCAGTTGTGGTGCGTCGGTTTCAGTGTGGTTTTGCAACAATGGAAACCGGCGTGACGGTTTGTAATGATGGTCTGAGTGGCGTTGCAGGTTAATCAACAACCAGTTTGACGCCTTATGTGCCGCGTTCCAGCTGTGGCGAGGCATGACATGTTCATATTTGCCCTCGCCCAGATGTTTGCGGGTCAGGCCGTAATGCTCAACATAGTTTACCAGCTCCAGCTGCCACACGGCGATAAAGGCCTGCCAGATAAACAAGAACAGGCCGACCCAACCGCCGATCAGAATGGCCAGCAGCAGCATAAACCCTTGCAGGCCCCAATAGCGCCAAAACGGGTTGCTGAGATCGCTCCAGGGTTTGCCTTTGCGTTCAAGCATCGCAGCTTCGGCCCGGAAGGCCGACAGAAAACTGGCCTTCAGAACACGCACAAAGAAGCGAAAGAACCCCTCATTATACCGCGCCGTCACCGGATCACGCGGTGTGCCGACATAGCGGTGATGAACCAGCAAATGCTCAGAGCGAAAGTGTGAATACAGCGTCATCGACAGCAAGATATCACCCAAAAACCGCTCACCCTTGTCCTTTTGGTGCATCAATTCATGGCTATAGTTGATGCCAACTGTGCCGGTGATCACACCAACACCAAAGAACAACAAGATGGCCTCGCCACCTGACAGATGATCGGTTGCGGTGGCATACCAGATCATCCAGTAGACCATCAAAAACTGAATGGGTGTCCAGATCAGCGTGATTGCCTTGTGCCAGGTCAGCTGGCTTTCATCGGTGTCAGGGTCCGCATTTGCAGTTTCCAGCCCCAGCAGAAAATCCAGCAAGGTGAACAAATACCAGGTCATTATAGGCACCAACAGCAAATACCAACCGCCATTGAACGCCCCGATTAACGCCACCGGAATCAACAGTAATGTCATCCAGAATGGCAGAGCATGAGACAGCGGTGACATTTGCGGCGACATTTGCGGGGGTGGGGGCATGGGGCGGCTCCAAACAACTAAAGTGGCCTTGGGTTGCGCCAAGTTTACCTGAAAATACAGGAATATTCATGAAGCAAATTGCCACGGGCTGCAACATCACGGCACGCCTGATTGATTTGACCCGGATTAGATATCCGAACCCGCCAAAGCAGGCTGCGCAAGGGTAAACACTTTGCGCATCACAGTAGGCAGATCACTGGGCCGAAATTGCTGCGGAGGCAGGAAAGCGCCCGCATTGGGGGTGGCCTCCACGCTCACCTCGGCCACGCGGATTTCAAGGCGCAGATGAAAGTGGGTGAAGGTGTGGCGCGCCTCTTCGGGCAGCGCGCGCCAATCCGCAGACATCGGTGGCGCGTCCAAGGGCGCATCGCCCCACTCACCGCCTGGCCAGCCCAGCATCCCACCCAGCAGGCCTTTGTCAGGGCGCCTTTCCAGCAACCACGCCCCATCGGACCGGCGTGCGACATAGGCGATACCCAACCGTGTCGGCTTGGCTTTCTTGGGGGTTTTGCGCGGCAAATCGGCTGCGATGCCCCCTAGCCGTGCCTTACAGGGCACGCGCCATGGGCATCCCCCACAGGCCGGGGTCTTTGGGGTGCAAATGGTGGCCCCCAGATCCATCACCGCCTGGGCATAATCGCCGGGGCGCATGGCGGGCGTCAGCTTGGCCGCTTCGGCCGTCAGTTCAGGCTTGGCCGCGGGCAGAGGTGTTTGGATTGCATGTAACCGCGCCATCACCCGTTCAACATTGCCATCCACCACCACCTCGGGGTGATCAAAGGCAATGGCCGAAATTGCCGCCGCCGTATACGGCCCGATACCAGGCAGCGAGATCAGCGCCGCATGGGAATTAGGAAAGATACCGCCGTGATCGGTGGCCACCACACGCGCGCATTTCAACAGGTTGCGCGCGCGCGCATAATAGCCAAGCCCCGCCCATTCACCCATCACCTGCGCATCAGGGGCAGCAGCCAGATCATTCACCGAAGGCCAAAGCGCTGTGAACCGCTCAAAATAGGATTTCACAGCAGCCACTGTGGTTTGCTGTAACATCACCTCACTCAGCCAGACACGGTAAGGGTCAGGCCACTCTCCGGCCTGCCTGCGTGCTGGCGCCATCCGCCAGGGCAATTCGCGCGCATGTCTGTCATACCAGCTTAGCAAATCCGTTGCATTGGCCTGCTCAGACATCGTCAACCTCACGCATTCGTTAGTCCTGATTCAAGATTGGGGGCTGGTATGCCTGCGTACATGCCTTAAATAGAAGGTTAAAGACAGGATCGCATTTATGGCAAGCACTCAGCCCGGCACGCGTGGTTTCAAACGCACGTCACAGCTGTTGAAAGACCGCATCCGGCGCGCTTCGGAAAGCCGGGGCTTTGCCGTGTCGCGCCTGTTGACCCAATGGGAAGAAGTGGCAGGCCCTGATATTGCCTCGATCGCCCGGCCTGTTGATGTGTCCTATGGGCGACAGGGTTTTGGCGCGACGCTGACGGTGCTCACCACCGGCGCGCAGGCCCCCATGCTGGAAATGCAAAAGGAAAAACTGCGTGAACGCGTCAATGCTGTTTACGGCTATAATGCCATTTCGCGCATACGCCTGACCCAAACAGCCCCCACCGGTTTTGCCGAGGGCAAAGCCAGCTTTGAGCATCGCCCCAAGCAGGCACCTGCCAAAAAACCCGACCCCGCCACCCAAGCCGAAGCGGCGCAAATGGCAGCGCCTGTTGGCGATGGGAATTTGCGACAAGCGCTTGAGGCGCTGGGGCAGAACGTATTATCCAAATCAAAACGCTGATCTGAAAGGTTAGACATGAAACGATTGATCCTTATTGGGACCGCGAGCCTTGCGATTGTGGCCGCCGCTGCCCTCTGGCAAACTCGCAGCACACCGGCATCCATGAGCGATTTGCCTCTGGGTGCGGCAAACGCACAAGAAGCCGCTGAGGTGGATACCTCTTCAATCGTTGAAATGCGCCTGGGATCTGAAGATGCCAAGGTGACGGTGATGGAATACGCCTCGTTCACCTGTCCCCATTGCGCCAATTTCCACAAAGACCAGTTCAAGGAACTGAAGGCGGATTACATCGACACGGGCAAGATCAACTTTGTTTACCGCGATGTCTACTTTGACCGCTTCGGCCTTTGGGCATCAATGGTGGCGCGCTGTGATGGTCCTGATCGCTTCTTTGGCATCTCCGACATGGTCTACACTCAGCAGCGCGACTGGATCGGCGATGGTCAGGATCCCGTGCAAATCGCCAACAACCTGCGCAAGATCGGCAAAGTGGCCGGCCTTGGCGATGATCAGCTTGACGCCTGCCTGAACGACAACGACAAAGCCAAAGCGCTGGTGGCTTGGTATCAGCAAAACGCCGAAGCCGATGATGTGCGCTCCACACCGACATTGATGATCAACGGTACCGTCTACCAGAATATGGCATACGGCGAGCTGAAAGCGGTCATCGACGAAAAGCTGGCCGAGTAATGGCAACACCTCTGGCAGGCCTTAAGGTCATTGAACTGGCGCGTGTTCTGGCTGGCCCCTGGGCCGGTCAGACGCTGGCTGATCTGGGTGCGGATGTGATCAAAGTCGAAAGCCCGGCGGGCGATGACACCCGTAAATGGGGGCCACCGTTTATTGATCGCGGAGACGATCACTCAGCCGCGTATTTCCACAGTTGTAACCGCGGCAAATCCAGCGTCACCGCTGATTTTCGCACCGAAGAAGGCCGGGCCAAGACGCTTGACCTGATCCGCGACGCCGACATTGTGATTGAAAACTTCAAGGTGGGCGGGCTGGCCAAATATGGGCTCGATTACGACAGCCTGAAGGCCATCAATCCCGGTCTGATCTATTGCTCGATTACCGGCTTTGGGCAGGATGGGCCATATGCGCACCGTGCGGGCTATGATTATATCATCCAGGGCATGAGCGGGCTGATGTCTATCACCGGCGAACCGGACCGCCAACCGCTGAAGGTGGGGATGGCCCTTACCGATGTATTTACCGGCGTCTATGGCGTGGTCGGCATTCTGGCCGCGCTGCACCAGCGGCAAACCACAGGGATCGGGCAACATATTGATATGGCGCTGATGGATGTGGGCCTGTCTGTGACATCCAATCAGGCGATGAACTATCTCGCCACGGGCGTATCCCCCCAACGCTTGGGCAACTTTCATCCCAATCTAAGCCCCTATCAGGTGTTCAACTGCGCTGACGGCCACCTTATCATCGCCACTGGCAATGATGGGCAATATCAACGGTTTTGTGACCTTCTGGGATGCCCCGAACTGGCCAGTGATCCGCGATACCTGACCAATGCCGATCGTGTGCAACACCGGCAGGAACTGTCAGATCTGCTGCACAAATACACGGAAACTTTCACCAAGGCCGATCTGCTGATCGCCTGCGAGGCCAAAGGCGTGCCAGCCGGTCAGATCAATGAAATGGCCGAGGTATTTGCCGATCCCCAGATCAAGGCACGCGGTATGGAGATATCTCCCGAAGGCGTGCCAGGCGTGCGCACCCCGATCAAATTCTCCGGGGCTGAACTGGCACTTGATCGCGCCTCCCCCAAACTGGGCGAAGACGACTAGGTTACCCCCATCTTCTTGCTAAAAATATCCCCGCCGGAGGCATAAAACCACTCAGCGCTACGCCTCTGACGGGATCGCCGCCAATACAGTTTGAATGGCCCGCGCAAGCATCACCACGGCACCATCCAGATCGGCCTCGGTTGAAATGAACGGTGGCGCCAGCATGACATGATCCCCGATCTTGCCATCGCGTGTGCCGGGCATGGGATAGCATACCAGCCCTTCGGCAAAGGCGGCTTTTTTCACCTTCCCTGCAATGCCGTGTTTCTGCGCAAAGGGACGTTTGCTGGTACGATCGGCGACAATCTCAACCCCCCAGAACAATCCGCGCCCGCGGATGTCTCCGATATGGGGGTGCTGGCCAAAGGTGTCGCGCAGGCGGGCTTCCAGATATGCCCCGCGCGCCTTAACCTGGGGCATCAGATCACGCTCCAGCAATTCGCTGACCACAGCCAGCCCGGCCGCCGCAGCAACCGGATGGCCCACATAGGTGTGCCCATGCTGGAAAAAGCCTGATCCATTTTTGATGGCATCATAAATCTCTGACGTGCACAGCATCGCGCCAATCGGCTGATACCCCGCCCCCAATCCCTTGGCGATACACAGGATATCGGGGGAAATGCCCTCGGCCTCGCAAGCAAACAAATGCCCGGTTCGCCCCATGCCACACATCACCTCGTCCAAGATCAACAGCACCCCGTATTGATCGCAAATCTCGCGGATACGGGTGAAGTACCCTTCAACGGCTGGCACGGCCCCCAAGGTGGCCCCGACCACTGGTTCGGCCAGAAAGGCCATCACATTTTCCGGGCCAAGGCGCATAA
Source organism: Roseovarius sp. UBA3070 (assembly GCA_002366775.1). Lineage (GTDB taxonomy): Bacteria > Pseudomonadota > Alphaproteobacteria > Rhodobacterales > Rhodobacteraceae > Roseovarius. The sequence goes on from DFBW01000164.1 coordinate 7,183, forward strand.
TTTCTTCTTCCAGCTCATTCGCCGCGCGCTGGCCGTAATCAGCCAGGCTCTCGGCCTCACCGCGTTCGGCATATTCATAGCACGGTGCGATATGGCTGACCTCGATCAGCAGGGGCGAAAACTGCGCCTGACGCCATGCATTCCCGCCCGCGGCCAAGGCGCCCAGTGTGTTGCCATGATAGCTTTGACGCCGAGAAATCAGATGGCGGCGCTGTGGCTGGCCTTGTTCAACAAAATACTGCCGCGCCAGTTTGATCGCCGCCTCCACGGCCTCGGACCCACCCGATACAAAATAGGCCCGGTCAATCTGCCCCGGTGCATTGGCAATCAACAGATCGGCCAATGCCTCGGCGGGTTGTGAGGTAAAAAACCCGGTGTGGGCAAATTCCAGCACCTCAAGCTGATCCCGGATGGCCTGTTTCACACGCGCGTTGGAATGGCCAAGGCATGATACCGCCGCCCCGCCCGAGCCATCAAAATACCGTTTGCCAGTGGCATCCACCAGATAACATCCATCACCTGCAACGGCGGTGGGAAAGTCGGATTTACAGTGACGGGGAAAGACGTGCGACATGGGCTTAGCCTCCTATGGGCAGTGATTGAGACAGGTGTGACAAACCAGCAGATGAGTTGAGCGCCGAGACCAGAGCCGCCACAGACGCCGCGCAATCAGGCCAGGTCTGGCCGTCCGGCCCAACAAGGCTGTTTTCAAACCCGACGCGCAGATCCCCCCCGTGCTCAGCCGCATATCGCAGGCAATCATGTTCGCCAGCTCCGAAGGCGCACAGCATCCACCGGGCATCGCCCTGATGGCACGCCAGAAATGGATCGAGATCAGCAGGACGAGAACTGCGATCTCTCAGGTAGCGCCCCAAAACAAACAGCACATCCGTTTGTTCAGGGCGTATGATCCCTCGGGTTTGCCAGTCTTTCAGCAGGGCATAATCTTTGGTGTCGTACAGGATATGTTGCACTTTGGTGCCATGTTCGGTGCAGGTGCCATAAATGTGGTCGCCCAGCTCTGGCGCACGCGCGATCTCGCCTATGGCGAGCGAGGCCCATGCCGGGCGCACCTGCTGAAGACAGGCCAGCTGCGCAGGCACATCGAACATGCCGGCCGCTTCTGTAGTGATCTGAATTTTGAAGGTCGGGAGGACGCGGCGCAACTCGCTCAGGGCCTCGCGGTACAATCCGCCATCAAGGGAATGTGCGCCGCTTTTATCGCGGATATGCAGGTGCAGCCCGTGCGCCCCTGCCTTTTGGCAATCCGCTGCGGTCCGGATGATCTCGGGCAGGGTGACGGGCAACGCTGTATGATCTGCCTTGCCGCGTCGCGCACCGTTGGGTGCCACCATGATAAACGGGGCTGTCATTCGCACGCGCCCTTGGGACGGGCCGATCGAGGCTGCGGCAAATGCCTCTGAGCACCGATGATGCGGGTGCGTATCAAGGCTTGCTGGCGCTGCGTTTCGCACATGTTCGCTTCCGGTTGTTTAAATCTTGATGCAACGGGGCATAGATTGCTTGAATTACAAAGCCTGTCAATATTGCCATAAAATAACATGTGTTTTATTACGTCTGTACCCAAACAAGGCAAGCGGCAATGGACCCGGCACTGAAAACCCGAACGATTTCAGCACTTAAGCAAGCATTTCAAGAGCTGTCCCCACGCCTGAAAGTGGTGGCAAAGTATATTGTGGACCACCCATCTGACTTTGGTTTGGACCCAATTCGGGAAACTGCGCGCAAATGTGGCGTCTCAACTTACACTCTTGTGCGCATGGCGCATCAAATGGGGTTTGCAGGCTACGAGGAGTTGCGCGCGCCATTTCGCCACGCGCTTTTGTCCTCGGAGATGGGTGAGCGGCCTGAATGGCTGGAGGGGCTGCGCGCGCACTCTGATCTGGGGCGCACGCAGGCTGATGCTGCCGCCAATACAATGGCCATTGTGCAGCGGTCTTTGGAACGCCAAACACCCGAGCAAATGGAGCGTATCACGCACATGTTGCTGGGCGCGCGCAATGTGTACCTTACAGCGGTTCGGGCCAGTTACTCGCTTGCCTATTATTTCCACTATATCGGGCGCATGGCCCTGCCTAGGTTGCAGTTAATCCCACGTCACATCAACTCGGCCATCGACGAGCTGCACCACGCAACGGGTGATGACGTGATGATTGCGATCACGTTTACGCCCTACTCCCGCGAGACGATTGAAGCCTGTAAATTCGCCCGTGACCGAGGCGTAAAACTGATCATGATATCAGACAGTGATGTGATCTCGCCCGAGTTTGAACCCGATGAAACGCTTATCGCGTCAACCATCAGCACGCATCATTTTGGCTGCTATTCAGGGGCCATGGCAATCATCGAGACCCTTCTCGCCCTATTGGTGCAGCAGGGTGGCGATGAAGTGAGATCACGAATCAAATCTTATGAAGATTTGCGAAAGGACACCAATGCCTATTGGGTAGCACCAAAAAAACATTAGTTTTCAGGTCTG
>DFBW01000266.1 GCA_002366775.1 Roseovarius sp. UBA3070
CACCAACGGATCATCGTGGCCTTTCTTTTGCGCCAATAAGAACGCCACAACTGACGCCGTGATCAAGACGGCCAAAACGCCAAACAGCAGTGACATCAGCGATGTGTGATACCCATTCATGTGCTGGCTCCCTCAGGTCGCAGGGCCAGCACCATCTTCTCGGCGCGTGTCAGAAAACCGGGCTTTTCCTCACCCTTCTCCAATTGGGTTGACGCGCCAAACTTAACCGTACAAATGAACGGCACCGGGATCACCTCACCCTTGGGCAACACCCGGTTCAGGTTCTCAATCCAGGCCGGAATTAACGGCACATCGGGGCGTTTCTCGGACAAATGAAATAACCCTGCCTTGAAGGGCAACAACACCTCATCCGAGGCATTGCGCGTGCCTTCGGGAAAAATGATCAGGCTTGATCCTTCATCCAGCGCTTCAAGCATCTGTTCAATCGGATCATGGGTGCGGGTCTCGGGATCGCGGTCAATCAATACGGCATTAAAGACGTTCTGCCCGATAAAGCGCTTCAACGGGGTGCTCAGCCAATAATCTGCTGCTGCCACGGGCCGGGTTTTGCGCCTGAGCGCCCCAAGCACCGTCCACAACAGGATAAAATCCCCGTTTGAGGTGTGATTGGCAAAGTAAATCGCCTGGCCCCGATGTGGCACACCGCCGGGCCAGAACCCTTTGACGGCGGTGATAAACCGGGAAAACCCGATGATGGCCGAGGCCGTAATCCAAGCCAGTATTTGCATAGGCGCTCCTTGTTCAAACCAATTTGGAGTGTAGAGGTACACAACTGCAAGTCTGTGAAACCATACCAGCGGTGCGATCCCCGATGATCATGGTTCTATTTCATGACCACATAAACCTTGCGCATGGTTTCGGAAATATCCCAACGCCCGGTTCAGCCTACGGGCTTTGCCAGCCCATATTCAATCTTTGCCTCTCATCTTCTTGCCACAAATATCCCCGCCGGAGGCATAAAACAAAAAACGCGCGCCCCTAAGGACACGCGCTTTCGGTATTGCTTGCAGACGTTTGCTTAAATCGTTTCGCCTAAAACCTGATTCAGAGGTTTTGCCCGAAACGCTTTAGGTCGTTGGCAAGATCACAATTTCAACCCGGCGGTTCTGGCGTTGGCCCTCGGCAGTCAGGTTAGACGCCACTGGCTGATCCTCGCCACGGCCAAAGGTCTGGATGCGGTCAAACGCCACGCCGCCATTCATCAGCACATCGGCAACGGCATTTGCGCGCCGCTCGGACAGCTGCTGGTTATAGCCGGCCTCGCCGGTGTTATCCGTATGGCCAACCACCTGCACGTTGCTGTTGGGATAGCTTTGCAGGTTTTGCGCCACCGTCAGCAGGTCACTGCGCAATCCAGGCTGCACATCATAGCTGTCGACACCAAACAGGATATCCTGGGGCATCGACACAATCAGCCGGTCCCCGGTGTTGGTGATCTGGATGTTGTCATTGCCCAGCTGCTGGCGCAATTCGGCCTCTTGCTTGTCCAGTGCGTTGCCAATGGCGGCACCGCCCACGGCCCCCACGGCCCCGCCGATCAAGGCCCCCTTAGCCTTGTCATCGCTGACCAATATGCCGGTTACAGCCCCCACAATACCGCCCGCAATCGCGCCGGTTTTGGTTTTCTTATAGTCGTTGTTATCAACACCCACCTGTCCGGGGTCCGTGCACCCTGCCATCGCAATCAGCGACAGGCCGGCCAGAATTGAAAATTGTTTGTTTGCTCTGATCATGTTCTCGTGCCTCAGTTATGATTGCCCGATTGATCGGGTCTGTGGCGATGATATTCAATAACAGCGTCCCTCCCAAGAGAAATCGAAGGGGAATTCGGCAGCATTCCGCGCAAAATGTGCTTTTCAGATGAGGTAAAGCGGCCGTTGAGGCTTGTCAGCCTTGGGGTTTCATTAACCACGTGGTGTTCGGTTAACCCGCGTCGAGGCGGGCACTTTCCCAGGCCAGAATGGTGCGCTTTACGGGCAGGCCCCAGTGATAGCCGCCCAATCCGCCGGATTTGCGCAGCGCACGGTGACAGGGGATCAGATAGCTGACCGGGTTGCGCCCTACCGCAGTGCCCACGGCGCGCACGGCCTTGGGATTGCCGATGGATTGGGCGATCTCGGAATAGGTCGTGACCTGGCCCGAGGGGATTTGCAAAAGCGCCTCCCAGACTTTGATCTGAAAGGGGGCGCCGATCAGATAAAGCGGTGTGGGCTCCTCTGCGCTCTGGGCGCCATAGGCATTCAGCACCCAAGGGCGCAGCCGCATGGGGTCTTCGACAAAATGGGCCTTGGGCCAACGCGAAACCAGATCTTCCATCGCTGCGGCTTCGCCCATTTCACTGACAAATCCGATGCCGCATAACCCCTTGTCGGTGCCCATCACCAGGCTCAGGCCAAACGGGCTGTCAAACCAGCCCCAGTATATTGTCAGCCCCTCTCCCTTGCGGGCAAACTCGCCGGGGCTCATCGCCTCCCAGCGCAAGAACAAGTCATGCAGACGGCCCGATCCTGACAAGCCCAGCTCATGGGCGGTGCCCAATGTGGTGAACCGCTGCGCCAACAGATCTTTGGCATGCCCCAGTGACAGATACTGCTGATA
>DFBW01000060.1 GCA_002366775.1 Roseovarius sp. UBA3070
CTGCAGCCACTGGTTTATGCAGGGTTCGGGTAATGCCACTTTTCCATCTGATTCTTGTCGCAGCCATTCAGGGCCTGACCGAGTTTCTACCTGTGTCCTCTTCGGGCCATCTGATTCTACTGCCCCATTTGACGGGCCTGGATGACCAGGGACAGGCAATTGATGTGGCCGTGCATGTCGGAACGCTTTTTGCGGTGATCTTGTATTTCTGGTCAGATGTGAAACTGGCTTTGTCGGGCCTGCCGCGTGCGATGATGGGCAAGATTGATACCCAAGGATCAAAACTGGCATTTCTGTTGGTCATTTCATCTATCCCGGTGGTGGCCTTTGGTCTGATCCTAAAAATGACCGGGCTGGATGAAACGCTGCGCTCGATCACGGTGATTGGTTGGACGATGCTGATCTTTGGCATTGTATTATACTGGGCCGATCAGGCCGGCAGCTCAGAGCGCACAACCAAGGATTGGGATCTGCGGGATGCAATGGTTATGGGCGTCTGGCAGGCAATTGCACTGATCCCGGGAACTTCGCGCTCGGGCATAACCCTCACCGGTGCGCGGTTTTTGGGTTATGCCCGGCACGATGCGGCCCGGTTGGCGATGTTGATGTCGATCCCCACAATCATCGAAAGTGGCACATTACTAGCGGGCGAATCTGCATATAATGCCGATATGGGTGTGCTGCGTGATGGGGCGATTGCAGCTGGTTTTGCCTTCGTTGCTGCGCTTCTGGCGCTGGCGCTTATGATGCGGCTGCTGCGAAGCATCAGCTTTACACCCTATGTGATCTACCGCGTGGCTCTGGGCCTCGGACTGCTGGTGATTGCCTACACCTGAGCATTCCCACAAGGCTCGATGTTCCTTAGGGATGTTGAGCGCGTAGCTCAAAAAGGGTGCGAGATCATGCGGTTCAACGTCACTGAAGGCGGCAATCAGGGTTTAGAAAACCCCATGCCCGATCATTCAGATCGCAGGTTGGATGCTGATTCCTGTATGGCCGCATATTGCCCGGCAGGGCGGAACCGCCACAGGTAATCCGGCAGCACCGCTTCGACTGCAACAGGGTGAATACCCAGATCAGCAAAGCCCTTTGCGCCTTCTGCCACGATATTGTCATGCTTCAGGGTTTTGACCTGATCACGGGTGATCATCGCAGGGATGATGCCCAGCGACAGCGTCTGCCCAATCTCCATGAAAAACGCCATGATGCGGGCGATGCCAAACGGAATGTTCACGATCAACCGGCGGCGGCGCACCACACCCAGCATCAGCTGCATCAATTCACGAAAGCTGTGCACCTCGGGGCCGCCCAATTCGTAAATACCCGCGGCGGCTTTACCCTCGGCGCCCATTGCAGCAGCCTTGGCCACGTCATCAACATAGACGGTTTGCATTTTGGTATCGCCACCAACCACTGGCAAGACGGGGCCAAAGCGCGTCATGCCGGCAAATCGGTTAAAGAACCCATCTTCAGGTCCAAAGATGACCGAAGGCCGCAAGATCACTGCATTGGGAAAATGGCGAAGAACGCCCTCTTCGCCCAGCGCTTTGGTTTTGGAGTAGAGGCTTTCTGCCTCAGCATCGGCACCAATAGACGACACATGCACCAACTGCCCGACGTTCTGTTCCGCAGCGATCTGGGCGATGCGTTCGGCCCCTTCGTGCTGTACGGCGTCAAAATTGTTACGCCCTTTATGCTCAAAGGTGCCAACACAGTTCACCACCGCATCAGCACTCTGCATCACCGCACGCACCGAATCGTCATCTCGGATATTGCAAAACACAGGCTCTACCTGGCCAACTGCCCCGTAAGGTCTGACGTGCATTGCCTCGTTCGGACGGCGCACAGCCACACGGACGCGCCAGCCGTCTTTGGCCAATCGCCGGGCAACGTAACGGCCCACAAAGCCCGATCCGCCGTAGATGGTGACGAGTTTCGACATGTGATGGCCTCCCGGCTTTGAATAATACCATATACTTCCTAGCGCTCCGCGCCGGTTTGGACAAGGCGATATGGTGAATGCGGTATTTCACCAAATCGGCGTTGACAGCAAGGCTGACCATGGCTAAATGCCTGCTTCACGACACCTGCCCAGGTGGCGGNNGTGTCCGTATGGACGTGGAGGTTCGAGTCCTCTCCTGGGCACCAAAAAATCAATAAAAACACGCGCTATCAAGTGCGCCATTGGTTTTAAAATCATCGCAACCCCACTATTACATCTACTCGCTGCTTTTGGTTTTCCAGATTTTCCTGCCCAGCGCCTTTTCCGTCATGACGAAAAGCAATGTAGAGTTTTGCTAAGTTTCCCGCAATTTCCCTTCCTCTGCTTTCAGTGCAAGCGCCTTAAAAAGGCGGCTTGTCAAATCAATGAAGCAGGCGACGTCGGTGGAAACGACCAAAGTGAGGTAGGGTATGCGTTTACTTAAACTGGAAACAATTAGTTGTTTAAGGCGCTGATGGCCGCCGCCGCACTCGGGATGCCAGCGCCGAAAATACTGTCTTTGCCCGGCTCGCCTAGGTCGGTCGTGCTATTTTCCAACATTGCTCTGAGCGTCGCGTAGTCAGCCCCCGGATTGGCAGACAATGCGAGCGCCGCAATCCCACTGATATAGGCCGTTGCCATCGAAGTACCTGATGAGGTCCGGAAACCCGCGGAATTCCCCAACACCAAGAGACCGACACCGGGAGCAGCTACGTCCACGTGTTCGCCCGTATTGGCCTTGGAGTATATCTTGTTCTCTGTATCGGTCGCAGTCACAGCGATCACTGCTTCATAACCGGCCGGGAAAAGAGTTGCAGCGTCGGGTCCTTCATTACCTGCTGCTGCAACTGGCAAAATGTTTCGCTTTTTGGCCCCCTTCATGGCTCGCTCAAGCAACGGGTCAGCGGGGTCGGCAAAGCTCATGTTCAGAATATCGGCTTTCTGCTTGAGGGCCACATTCATGGCCTCCAGAATTGTCCAGGTATTTCCAACGGTTTTGCCCGACGCATCTTTGGAAAAAGCCGCTATGCTGACAATTTCTGCATCTGGGGCAACACCCGTCAGCTTTGAATCTGCGGCCAAAATACCTGCAATCGATGTGCCGTGCGGATCAACGTTACTACCACTATCAGTCACATCAAACGAAGAGATACTCGAGTTCAAAAACTCCGCATGCGTCCCATCAACCGCCGTATCGATGACTGCGATGCGCGTATTGGCGCCTTTGGTCATGGTATGAGCTTCGCTCAAATCGATTTTGTCATTGCTGAATTGAGGCAATTTGCTGATGTTTTCACTTTGTTGAAGTACATACAGATAGTTCGGCTGAGCGTTCACGACAGCTGCACTGGCCTCCAGACGTGTGATGGTGTCCCGGACATCAATGCCAGCGTCCAGCCGGTAACGGTGAACCGTAACGCCGGACATATGAAACGTTTCCGCGCCGAGATGGGACATGCCCAGCCCCCTGATCGCCCGATTTCGCGACCCCGCGGTCGAGGAAAGCTGGAACCGGACGATCACCTCGTTCGTGATAAACCGTGTTTCCCCCACAGGCGGCAGCCCGCTCGGTGCCGATTCAGCAATTCGCGGGGTTGTTGTTCGCATTTTTTTCAACGGCTTAGGTGTCGCAGCGACACTGTTCTGTGTCGCGCTTTTTATCTTTTTCTTCTTCTTTTTGGATTTTGAAGGCTCTTGGCGCTTGATCTCACCTGTCACAGGATCCGAAGGAGGGCTGGCTTTCGGGTCTCGGCCACCTTCTGCATACGCAAACTGAACCGGTATTGCCATCACATAAACCAACATCAGAATGCCAATGTAACAGATCGATTTGAACATGATTTTCTCGGGCATGTTATTATCTCTCCCAGCTTGTCCTAGTTTGCAGGCAATACGAATTCGAAAATACCGGTCTTGG
>DFBW01000064.1 GCA_002366775.1 Roseovarius sp. UBA3070
GATCGACTTGATGGATTTGAATCCATATTTCCACGGCACCACCAGACGCATCGGCGCGCCGTTTTGATTTGGGATGTCCTTGCCATAGATACCTGTGGCCATAATCGTCAGCGGGTGCATCGCCTCATCGAGGCGCAGACCCTCAACATAGGGCCAGTCCAGAGTAGGGAAATTGACCCCCGGCATTTCATCCGGGCGATTGGCGGTTTCGAATGCCACATATTTGGCCGTGGACTGCACGCCCGCCAGCTCCAGCAGATCGGCCAGCTCGAATCCGTCCCACGGCACAACCATTGACCATGCCTCGACACAGCGGAACCGGTACAGGCGCTCCTCAATGGTCATCTTCGACAGGATGTCTTCCAGCGCATAGTCGCCGGGGGTGTCCACCAGCCCATCAATTTTAACCGTCCAGGGGGACGTAACCAATGTATGAGCATTGGCGGCCGGGTCTTCTTTGCTGGTGCCGAACTCATAATAGTTATTGTAGTTGGTGATATCGTCCCAGGAGTTCGGCTTCAAAGCCTCGGCCTGTGCGGTTTGGCCAGTTCCGGCCAGACCCAATCCAGCCCCTGCCCCGGCAATCAACTGGCGGCGGTTCAGCCATAATGATTGATCCGTCACCTGCGACTCTTTCAGATCATTTTTCCAGCGATAGGCCATGTGGCACAACTCCCGTTCACATACATATATAGTGTTGGGATAGACTGCGGCTTTGTGCGGCGCAAAACAACTCGCCTCACGATCAGTTTGAACGTTGTAACAATCGCCTCAAACGCCCAGCGCATTGGCGAAGGCGTCCATGTCCGTGACCACAAGGTCACAATGCGGGGTCAGATCAGCCGCCTGCCCCTCAGCGGCAAACCCGATGCAACGCATGCCAGCGGCTTTGCCGGCCATGGCCCCACTGGCGCTGTCTTCAATCACGACGCAATCCTGCGGGCAAACACCCAATTGCGCAGCAGCATGCAAATAGACATCTGGCGCGGGCTTGGGCTGGTCCAGATCAAGCGCTGAATACATATGAGGCGCCAGCCGATCCAGCAGCCCGGTGCGGCCCAGCGTGATCTGCATCTTGGTGAACGGCCCGTTAGAGCCGACAGCCATTTTAACCCCCGCGCTGATCAAGCGATCCATGAGGTCTGACACCCCCGGCACCGCCTCAACTTCGGCGGCCAGGACAGCAAATGATTTCTCATAGAATTGCGCGGCCCATGTATCAGGCAAGTCAGCCCCCAGGCTGCGCGCCTTTTGCCCATCACCTTCGATGGTGCCGCCAACAAAAAGCGCCATGATTTCCCGAAGCGGCAGGTCAAGCCCACGCGTGGCCAGATCATCACGCAACACCTGGTTGGTCAGGACCTCGCTATCCACCAGCACCCCGTCGCAGTCAAACAAAACGGCGGCGGGTGGGCTATGCATTGTCGGCGTCACTCAGTTGAATGCTGGGGCGTATTTGATTGTAGGGAACCGAGCTGCCATCCCCCTGCACTATCCGTACATGGCGTCGCCGCATCAGGCGCGGTTCGGCCACGCCAACGGAATGGGCAATCGTCTCAACCTCTTTGACCACCGATTTGGCGTAATGGGCGACTTTCTTATACTTGTCTTCAACCACCAAGCCTGCTTGCAGACGTGCGTCATGGGTGGTGATGCCTGTCGGACAAGTGTTCTTGTTACACTTCAGCGCCTGAATGCAACCAAGCGAAAACATAAACCCGCGCGCCGAGGTGACGAAATCTGCGCCCATGCAAATGGCCCAGGCCACATCGCCGGGATTGACCAGCTTGCCACTGGCGATGATACGAATGCGATCCTTCAGCCCATGCCTGTCGCGCATATCCACCATCCGGGGCAAGGCATCACGAATTGGCAGGCCCACCAAATCCATCAATGGCATCGGGGCTGCCCCGGTGCCACCTTCACCACCATCCACGGTGATGAAATCAGGGGCGCTGTCTGGTCCCCGAGAATTGATCAGCTCAAAGAACGGCGCCCATGCCTCGGATGAACCGACGACGGTTTTGAACCCCACTGGTTTGCCTGTCACGTCGCGGATATGGCCAATCAAATCCAGAAGCGTGCCAAAATCATCCACCTCTATGTGGCGGTTGGGGGATATACTGTCTTGCCCTGCCGGAATGCCGCGAATACCGGCAATGACATCCGTGACCTTACTGCCGGGCAGAATGCCACCCTTGCCGGGCTTAGCGCCCTGCGCCAGCTTCAGCTCGAACATCCGCACATTGGGGTTTGCCGAAATATCGCGCAGCTTGTCATCACTCAGCTTGCCATCCTTGTCACGCACGCCGTATTTGGCCGTGCCAATCTGAAACACCAGATCGCATGCACCCAGATTGTGAAATGGCGACAGCCCGCCTTCGCCAGTGTTCAACCAGACGCCCGATTTGGCTGCCCCACGGCTGAGCGCCTCAACCGCGGGTTTTGAGATAGCCCCAAAGCTCATGCCTGAAACATTGAATATCGACTTTGCCATAAAAGGAATGGCCGCAGTTGGCCCGATCTGTAATGGCTCGGTCGCTGCAAACTGATCATCCAGCGGTGGAAAGGCTGCGGGCACAAAAATCGGTGTGCCCGGCAAGGTCAGGCTTCGGGTTGATCCAAATGCCACGGTATTGTCTTTGCCCGCAGCGGCATGTTTCACCCAATCGCGTTGCGCCCGGTTAAAGGGCATTTCCTCGCGGTCCATGGCAAAGAAATACTGACGGAAGAACTCGCCCAAAGTAGAGAACAGGTGCCGGAACCGCCCGATCACCGGATAATTGCGCCGGATCGCATCACCGGTCTGGGTTTTGTCGAGGATGAAAAGCAGCACGACCGCAAAAACGATGATGCCCAAGATCAGCAC
>DFBW01000004.1:0-1756 GCA_002366775.1 Roseovarius sp. UBA3070
GGGTGTCATATCAACCCGGCGGTGACGCTTGGGGTTGTGGCCTTAGAGCGGATGCAGATGCCAGAGGCCGTTCAATATATGATTGCACAGGTGGCAGGTGCCATTGCTGGTGCGTTGGTGCTGATGATCATTGCCTCGGGCAAAGCTGATTATTCGGTTGCCGGGAACGGCCTGGGCCAGAACGGTTGGGGTGCTGGATACCTTGGTGAATACACCATGGCGGCGGCCTTTGTTTTTGAGCTGGTGGCAACATTCCTGTTCGTGACTGTGATCCTGGGCGCGACGGGTGCTGGTGCGCCCTCAGCCATGGCTGGCCTGGCCATTGGTCTGACGCTGGTGGTGATCCATCTGGTGGGCATCAATGTGACTGGCGTATCGGTGAACCCGGCGCGCTCCATTGGGCCTGCGTTGTTTGCAGGTGCCACGGCGATCTCTCAATTGTGGTTGTTTATCGTCGCACCAATCATTGGCGGTGTGTTGGCGGGCCTTGTGTTCAAGGCTGGTCTGTTGGGCGGCGACGACGCTTGATTTAGACCTGTTGAGGACGGGGTCAGATGATCTCGTCCTCATCATACAAAGGGGCAGCGTCCAGATGTGCCGACACGCCTTCAGCCGCGGCATCGCCCCGCGGAGTTTCAGCGATATGAAACAAAGCATCCCCCTCATACACCACCGGCATATTGGTGCGCCCGATTATGATGCCAGTGCTGTCACTGAGCACCTCGGCCTCAACTTCACCAAACGGATCTGAAACGGCGCCGAGGCTGGTGCCCGGCTCCACCGTGTCTCCTATTGTTAAATAGCCGCGAAATACGCCGCCAGCGGGTGCGCGGTACCACCGCGAGTCACGGCACAGCACCGGATTTGCGCCTGCTTCGGGAAGGTTTTCAGCGCCAATCATCCCCAGATGATGCATGACACGCAAAATGCCAGATACACCGGCACGCGCCGCCAGCTCATCAAAGCGCAGGCTCTCGCCCGCCTCATACAGCAACACGTCAATCCCGGCCGCTTTGGCGGCCATACGCAAAGACCCTTCGCGCAGTTTTGAATTCATCATAACCGGCGCACCAAAGGCCCGGCCCAGTGCCGCCAACCGTTCATTATCTGGCGTCAGGCGGATTTGCGGCAAATTGGTGCGGTGGATCGCAGCCGAGTGCAGATCAATCCCCACATCCGACCTCTGCACCACTTCGGTCATGAAGATATGCGCAAGGCGCGACGCCATGGACCCTTCGGACAGGCCGGGAAACACCCGGTTCAGATCTCGCCGATCAGGCAGGTACCGCGAATGGTTAAGAAACCCGAAGGAATTGACAATGGGAACGGCCAACAATGTGCCCGCGATGTCATCCAGCCCATCAGCCTTAAGCAGGCGACGCACAATTTCGACTCCGATCACCTCGTCCCCATGAATCGCGGCAGAGACAAACAACACCGGACCAGGGCGCGTGCCATGGATCACATGCACCGAAAGATGGACGGGGGTGTGATCTGACAGGGTGCTGACCGGAATATCCACCGTTTGGCGTGTGCCGGGCAGAATTTCATGATGGTTGATCTGAAAGGGCTGTCTGCTGCTCACCGTACTCACCTGAGATTAGAACGCGCCAGCGATACGCAATTCAATTCGCTGTGTCCATCCATGGTGCGGGCGCAAAGCGGTAGATACAATCGCCAAATGTCTGTTGGTGTCGCGCGCTCAGCTGCGCAGCATCCGGTCCGTCAGGTTCAGGCGGGCCGCAATCAGCGGTTT
>DFBW01000004.1:1763-3376 GCA_002366775.1 Roseovarius sp. UBA3070
ATCTGATCGCCCAGTGTCGGCTCACTTTCGAGCATCGCAGCCAGTTCATCCAGCCGGTTGGTGGCAATCAGTTGCAACACATCCAGACGCAGTGTGCCATCTGCGCGGCGTGGCAATTGTGCGACGGGCTGTATCAATTCAGGCACGGGATTGGGGGCCAATGCCCGCAGGTCGTCGGCCAAAAGATCAGTTTCGACAAAGGCATAAAGCCCCACGCCCTTGGCGGCCAGAGCATAGGTACATAGCGCCACATCAGTGATCTGGGGATGCGCCATGAGGGCGGTGCGCAGGGCGGGGCCTTCCCGCTCAACCCGGTCTTCTGTGCCTTCTCCGTCAGACCAGTTCATCAGACGACGCGTGATGAAATTATAGGCGGGTTTTGCGGTGGCCATCCAGAGGCGCGCAGGCAGCGCCTTGCGGCTTAGCATCCGGTGTTCGGAGGGGGTTAGCAGATCAGGTGCATAGGCACGTTTTTGTTTCAACAGGTGGCGCAAATCCTCGCGCGCCATGGTGCGAAACAGCCGACCACGGGTGCGATGCACCGTGGCCAGTTGAAAATCAATCACGGCAGCGCGCCCATCGGGCGTCATCAGCCAGTTTTGCGGTTTGGCGATGTCATTGTGGGTGACACCGGCGCGGCGCATTTCGCGCAACAGGCGCTTGGCGTCCTTGTACCACGCGGCGTCTGAAGGCTTGGCCAATTGCAAGGGGGTGCCCTTGGTCCAGCTGCGCAAAAGCCCCACTTTGTCTGCGCGGATCAGCAAGGGGCAACCCTCGATCCCGCGCACAGCGCGCAGCCCACGGATTTCTTTGCGCGCAAGGTACCATGCAATGGGGCGAGCATAGAGCGGCACGCCATCCAGCTTGCGCAGCACAACCGGCATATCAGGGTGGCCATCCAGCCGGCCCGAGATGGTCTCGGAAAAGATATCACGCTTGTGCACGGTTTCGGGCACAAAGGTGGCATTGGCGATATCCGGGGCGATTGTCATGCGTCAGGTCTTAGTGGGTTTTTGAAGATGGGGCAAAGCGTATGTGTGCCGACCCCCTCCGGCACAGGTCGCAATCGTTACAATGTCACCCAATCCGCTGGGATCAAATCAGGGTTTGCGGCCTGATCTTTGGCAAACCATTGCTTTGGTGCAATAACCTGTTTGTCAGGCGAGGGGTTAAGCCAGGCCGCCCACCACGAAAACGTCGAATTGGCGATCACATGATGCGCGCATAAGGATTGCAGATGCAGATCAAAATGGCCGGTGGTTTCATCGTTGATATCAACCACAACCGTATCATGCCCCAGGGCAAGGTTGTCGCGCGCCCAGGTGGGATCATTGGAAAACACGAAGCAGGTCAGCGGGCCAAAGTGGTCTGACAGATGCGCCGCTGCGGCGCGGTAATAGTCAGGCGTGCAAGCAGCATACGCCCCGGCCGCCAGGTAATCACCACGCCGGACATGAAATGAAACCGGCGTTTTGGCGGCGTCTATTTGTGCAGCAATGGCAGCATTTTCATCGCTCAAAGCAGTTGTGAAGGTCAGATCAGCGCGAAGCTGATCAATATCGCCAAAATACCGCTCGGATTGCCAGTAACCATGCAGGTAACTGTTGATGGGC
>DFBW01000089.1:0-2640 GCA_002366775.1 Roseovarius sp. UBA3070
CTCGACACGCATTTCGGCGGCATCATCAGCAGCCAAGGCAGCGTCCAGATCAGCAAGGTTGGTTTCCAGGAAACCCGATGCGTGTTCGTCTTCGCTATAATCGGTATCGCCGTAGGGCTGTTCAGACTGCGCAACAACCGAGCGGATACGGCCCAGCTTGGCCGCAACACTATCGGGGTCAGGATGACTGACATCAGCGGTTTCGATCTGAGGCGCCACGGATTCGTCCTCAGCAAAATCAGCAAGAGTGTCAGCTTCATCTTCTTTTGCAATATCAACAGGTTCTACGGCAGTCTCAACCTCAGAGGCAGTCTCCACCTCGGCCATCACCGCTTCACTGGTATCTTCGGGTTGCGCAGGGGCCTCAGGGGTTTCAGCTATCTCTTCGACAACCGCCTCTTCAATCTCTTCTACTTTGGCAACCTCACGCAATGGCATCGGAGCAGTGAGGCCTTGCGAGATTGCGGCGGGCTGAGCCTCGGCCACCTCTGCAACAGGTGTTTGTGCCGCCTCGTTAAGCGGTTCTTCTGTGGCATCCGTAATATCAGCTACCAACTGATCATCGGCTGCATCCTCAGCTTGCGCGCTGGGGGTGTCAGCTGCATCCTCATGTGGCAGCGCTGCCGGGGTTTCTTCAGACGCACGCAGCACGATTTTACCACCGTCTTCATGGGCCTGAACCCGGCGTTCGATCTCGCGCTCGGCGATCCGGGCCAGCATTTCGGCATCCGGTGTCGGAGGTTCCGCCCCGAAGTATCGGTCATCGGCTGCCAGATCGCGGAAATACTCCGCAATCGCCTTCATGGTGGTGAACGAATCATCGAACCCCTCCAACGTGCACGAAAACGTCCCATAAGAGACCGTGAGAATTTTGCTGTCTTTAATCATACCAATTGCTCGCTTTGCATTGCCTGCAACGACATGTTTACCATGCTGGGCGCGTCGAAAGCGGCCCGATTCTTAGAATTTTACAGTATCATTTCATGGTTTAAATAAGGCTCACTAGTTTAACTTGCCAATAATCCGGGGAAAATCGCTTGATTGTCCATAGCTTGGAAACAGTCACTCTAATTGGTGGCGCCAGCGTTAACAATACAACCCTTAGCCGGGCACGGGCTGTTGCGCCGCGCATTGTGGCCGCTGACGGTGGGGCTGATGTGGCACATGAAAACGGTCTGATCCCCGAAGCGGTGATTGGTGATTTTGATTCCATCAGTGACGCCGCAAGAGCCCGCCTGCCAGATAGCATCCTGCACTGTATTGATGATCAGGACACCACCGACTTTGACAAATGCCTGTCCCAAATCAGCGCGCCGTTGATCATTGGGGTCGGTTTTACCGCTGGCAGGCAGGACCATCAACTGGCCTGCTATAACAGTCTTGTGCGCTTTGCCGGTCAGCCTTGTGTTTTGCTGGGGCAGCACGAGTTGGTGTTTCTGGCCCCGCCTACAATGCTGTTGGATTTGCGTCCGGGGACTGTGGTCTCACTGTTTCCATTGGGCGCAGTTGAGGGCACATCGGATGGGCTGAAATGGGAGATCGGCGGTCTGAACTTTGCCCCCGATGGCCGGGTAGGCACGTCGAACCGGGCAAAAGGCCCGGTTCACCTGAGCGTTACCAGCCCGAAAATGCTAGTGATCCTGCCCAGCGATGCCCTGGACATAGTTGTGCAGACGCTGTCGAAATCGACGGTACGTTGGGACTAGGGCAGGCTTTGTACTGACCCAAAGCCTATCGCCGTTCAGCTGAGGCAGACAAATGGCGAGGCCCAGCACGACATATGAACCTTGTGGACGTTACGGGCAAAACCTCTGATTAAGGTTAAAGGCTAAACGCTTTAGGCACCGAGTGAGGCACCGAGTGCCCGCCCGACGAAGATATGCCCATTTGATACTGAGCCGACCTGCTCCGAGCGACGCGCAGATTAGCAAATATGCGCGCTCAACAGTTTGGCACGTTCACAGCCAGACCGCCCAGCGATGTCTCTTTGTATTTTTCGCTCATATCCACGCCGGTTTGGCGCATGGTTTCGATACAGGCATCCAGCGGCACAAGGTGTTGGCCATCGCCGCGCAGAGCCAGTGAGGCCGCACTGACCGCCTTGATCGCACCCAATCCGTTGCGCTCAATGCACGGCACCTGCACCAGGCCTTTGACCGGATCGCACGTCATGCCAAGGTGATGCTCCAGCGCGATCTCGGCGGCGTTTTCGATCTGCTTGGGCGTGCCCCCCAGAACGGCCGCCAAACCGGCGGCCCCCATGGCGGCGGCACTGCCAACTTCGGCCTGACACCCGGCCTCGGCGCCAGAGATAGAAGCATTGAACTTGACCAGACCACCGATGGCAGCGGCGGTGAGCATGAAATCCTCGACCTGAGATTCCGTGGCCCCCGGCACATGATCAAGGTAATATTTGATCACTGCTGGCACCACGCCGGCCGCGCCATTGGTGGGGGCCGTCACAACCTGCCCGCCCGCTGCGTTTTCTTCGTTCACGGCCATGGCGTAGGTGCTGATCCAGTCATTGATCTTATGCGGCGCACTCAGGTTGGTGCCACGTTCAGCCAGCAACGCATCATGGATGCCTTTGGCCCGGCGCCGCACATTCAGCCCCCCCGGCAAAGTGCCATCGTTTTGCAT